>JAPLOK010000383.1 GCA_026400775.1 Alphaproteobacteria bacterium
GATGGAGTTCGAACCAGATCCGATCTGACTAAAGTCGCCGCCTACAAGCAGGTTTGCGCCAACGCCAGTTGTGAAGAGGCCTGTGTTGGTCACTGTCATAGCGCCAACTGAATTATCGCCTACGCCGTTCACAGTCACATCATTTGCGGTGATTGTCAGCGCACCCAATTGTGAAGAACCAATCAATCCAGTGAACAAGACATTTCCATCGCCCGCTATCAAAGTCAGATCGCGTGGTGTGGCGAGATCATCGCTGTCAAGTAGGCCGCCAAACACAATGTCGTTGCCCACGCTGCCGCCACTTGTCATGGTTACGTTGTTGGTCAGCATCACGGCCGTGGCAAACCCAATTCCACCAACCGATGTAATGTCGCCGCCGATGGAGTTCGAACAAGCTCAAAGTTGGACCCAACCATGTCTAGGAATTGAATATTCGCACCGCCCGCTATCAAAGTCAGATCGCGTGGTGTGGCGAGATCATCGCTGTCAAGTAGGCCGCCAAACACAATGTCATTGCCAACACTGCCGCCGCCACTTGTCATGGTTACGTTGTTGGTCAGCATCACGGCCGTGGCAAACCCAATTCCACCAACCGATGTAATGTCGCCGCCGATGGAGTTCGAACCAGATCCGATCTGACTAAAGTCGCCGCCTACAAGCAGGTTTGCGCCAACGCCAGTTGTGAAGAGGCCTGTGTTGGTCACTGTCATAGCGCCAACTGAATTATCGCCTACGCCGTTCACAGTCACATTATTTGCGGTGATTGTTAGCGCACCCAATTGTGGAGAACCAATCAATCCAGTGAACAAGACATTTCCAGCGCCCGCTGTCAAAGTCAGATCGCGTGGCGTGGCGTCGCTATCAAGAGTGTCGCCAAATGTAATGTCGCCATTGTTGGAGTTCAAACTTACCGCGCCACTTGAAAGTGTTGCTGCGCCATTCATTGTGAGGCCGTCAAAGCCACTCCATGACATGCCGTCAAAGTTGACTGAACCTTCAAATGTGCTACCGGTTCCGCTACTAGCCAAAGTCACATCGCCACTGAACTTGGTGGAACCCAAAGGGCCCGTAGAATCAATGCCGCCCGCTCCGATCACTGTGCTTTGGAAATCAACCAAACCTGTTGATTCGATCCTAATCGCCGCACCAGAGCCCGTTCCCATATTGGTCAGTGCACCTTGGAATGTTGCCGTTCCACTGCCCGAATCAATGCTTAGGTTTTGAGATCCGCCATCAAGTGTGTTAGCAAACAGAATCGCTCCGCCGTTGGAGTTCAAACTTACAATGTTGCCGTTCCACTGCCCGAATCAATGCTTAGGTTTTGAGATCCGCCATCAAGTGTGCTAGCAAACAGAATCGCTCCGCCGTTGGAGTTCAAACTTACCGCGCCACTTGAAAGTGTTGCCGCGCCATTCACGGTGAGGCCGTCAAAGCCACTCCATGACATGCCGTCAAAGTTAACTGCACCTTCAAATGTGCTACCGGTTCCGCTACTAGCCAGAGTCACGCTGTCTTGGAACTTGGTGGAACCACTAGCCATGCTTGAATCAATGCCACCCGCTCCGATCACTGTGCTTTGGAAATCAACCAAACCTGTTGATGCGAGCGTAATAGCCGCACCAGAGCCCGTTCCCATATTGGTCAGTGCACCTTGGAATGTTGCCGTTCCACTGCCCGAATCAATCGTCAGGGTTCCACTGCCCGAATCAATCGTCAGGTTTTGATTTACACCATTCAGCGTGCTAGCAAACAGAATCGCTCCGCCGTTGGAGTTCAAACTTACCGCGCCACTTGAAAGTGTTGCCGCGCCATTCACTGTGAGGCCGTTAGACCCGCTCCAAGTCATGCCGTCAAAGTTTACTGAACCGTCAAATATGCTAGCGGTTCCGCTACTAGCCAGAGTCACATCGCCACTGAACTTGGTCGAACCCAAAGAGCCCGTAGAACGAATGCCGCTGTTTCCAGCAACCGTGCTTTGGAAATCAACTAGGCCTATTGATGCGATCGCAATCGCCGCGCCAGTACCTGTACCTATATTTGTGACTGCGCCAACAAAGGTAACCGTGCCTGGTCCAGCTACAAAATTCAGGTTGTGATTGCCACCATCAAGCGTGCTGCTAAACAGAATCGGACCGCCAGTGGTTCCAAGGTTGGTATTACCATCCAATGTTGTGGCGTTACTCATGGTGATATTGGTTGCAGTGAAAGTGGCTCCATTGGTCGCTAAGTGAATGCCCTCTACGTCTGGAGACTCCAACCGAAGCGCCCCAACAATTGCGCCGCTGGCATTAAATGTGACTTTCCCCGCAGGGACCCCGACAAACTGACCCATGATCAAGTTGTTCAAAAAGTTGCCAGCGCTGTCAGTAAACGAGCCAATTAAGGGGCCTTCGCCACCGGCGTGGTCAATGCCATGGTCACCTCGGCCACCACCCATTATTAGCTGAAATACCGTTACTAAATCCAGTGCTATCAATAGTTACGCCGGTCGTATCAGCAGAGCCCGAACCGTTTGCGGTCAGAGTACGAGTTACTGCGGTGCCCTGAACCACTACAGCGCCAGTAATTAAAATTGCATCTTGATTAATATCGGAATTAATAAAGGTCGTGTTGCCCGAACCGTGAACAGTCAAACTTCCGCTGCCCGTGATGTTGCCATTCACGTGAAAGCTGCCATTGCCACCCGGTGAGAAGTCAACATCAACTTTTAGATTGTTCTCCCATGCTGCCGCAACCGTGATGTCTCCTATGTTGGTGGCTGTGTTACCTAGTACAACTTGAAGCACATCGCTTTGAATTAAATTCCATTCTTCTTTCGTTTCAAATGCCAATCCGCCTGTACCAATTAATGTGATGTTGCCATTGGCCTCATAGTTCTGAATAGTCAGAACCGCAAGGTTATTTACCGTGCCGTTAAGGACGTTAAGGACGAGATCCCTCGCAGCAATATTTAATTCAAATCCGTTGCCATCGACTCGGCCAACACTGAATGTGCCGTCCACATCAAATGACATTGATTCCGTTAGGTTTAGATTCCCAAGAGTCACATTTCCACCGGGGCCAGTAATAAACTCTCCCTTCAAGATCACTGGACCAGGAATGACGCGAGAAGTATCAAAGCCACCAGTATATGTCTGTACTCCACCAGTCTGGCCCAACTCAAGAGTTCCAGAGTTCAAGAATATCACTTCATTGGTAATGGTTCCACCGGAACCCGTGCTGGCAAAATTATTCACTGAAATTGGCACCGACAAAGTCTCCGCAGTGACTGCATTAGTGAAGGTGGCTGTGCCAGAAATATTTGCCAAAGACAAAGAAGTCACCACATTCACCGACCCATTAAAGGTTGCGTCAATAATAGTATTCAAAGACAAAGTGCCAACACCGACGACACTAACGTCCGCCAAATTAGGTGTTCCAATTACTTCCGATGCATTTATCAAGGTCAAGTCAAATCCATTACCAGTAACGCCGCCCAAACTTATGGTTCCCAATCCAGTGGACTGAGCATTTAACGTTGTATCACTGCCCAAGCTGAAATCACCAAGTGTGATTGGCGCGTTGATGGTTGCAAACCTTCCATTCAAGGTCACCAATCCATTTACATCAGTTGTGTCAAATCCGTTGTTATAAATCTGCGTTCCGCCACTCTTGCCCAGAGTTAGGAAACCCCTATTAGCAAATTGAACACGATTGGTGATCTCTGTACCGTCGCCCGTACTTTCAAAATTAACGACTGTATTTGGGACCAAAAGCGTATCTAGCGTAAGGGCGCCAGTAAACGTTGCGGTGCCTAACACATTTGCCAAACTTAACGTTGTGGCATTTAAAGGATTGCGATTTACAATACCGTCACCCTGCGTCACATTATTTGCAGAAAGAATTGTAATTGCGTTCAATGGCGTTAAAACACTACCCACTTCGCCTATGAACGTAATGTTGCCCGCAGTGCCTGCGGCTAATGTTAGATTTTGACCATTTGGTGTTGTTCCATGCAGTACGCCTGTAAATGTGATGTTGTTGCCCACGCCGCCGCCACTTGTCATGGTGTTGGTCACTGTGTTGGTCAGCGTTACATCAGTGGCAAAAGTAATTCCCCCAGTCGATGTAATGTCGCCGCCGATGGAGTTCGAACCAAATCCGCTCTGACTAAAGTCGCCGCCCACTACAAGATTCGCACCAACGCCAGTTGTGAAAATTCCTGCATTGGTCACGGTCATGGCGCCAACGGCATTATTGCCTACGCCGCTTAGAGTGACATTATTTGAAGTGATTGTCAGCGCGCCAAGTAGCGCCGTATTTCCAACGGCACCGCTAAATAAAACATTGTTGATGCCAGCATTAAGTGCGAGATCGCGTGGCGTTGCGATTGCATCACTGTTCAAAGTAGCTAGAGTTGTTATCGATCCAAAGTTTATGTCGCCGCCCGTTGAAATAAGACTAGTGTTTCCCGTAAGCCTGACAGTGCTATTGGATAACAATTGAATTGACTTGGCGGTCAAACTTCCGCCAAATGAATCTATATCGATTGAATTCGTAAATATTGAGGACCCGTTTCCGATGAAAAGATCACCCGTTATCAAGCCACTTGCTTGAACAACCATAGTGCCAGCAACAATCCCGTCGCCACCAATTGTCAGATTATTCAGCGAAGTTCCAGGTCCTGGATTGGTAAATGTTCCTGCAAGGCTGATGGAACCTCCTAATAATTGCGTTAGAAGCGTAAGATTGCCTGCAGCGTTGGCTGAAATTCCTTTGGCTGGTGTAAATGTAAACCCGTTGGTGTCAATGTTAATTCCGTAGCCATTTGAGTCAAAACCAGTTGCAGTTAGGACTCGCGTTCCACCATTCACCACAATGGAATCATGAATATCAATAAACCCTTGAGTGATATTCGCCCCAAGTGTTGTGGTGTTTCCTGAACCGTTCACAGTTAAATTGCCAGAGCCAGGGACAAGAAGGTTTGTGATGTTGTCATTAACAGCAAACGACCCAAGTCCGTTTTCCAAAAAGTTGACTGTAACTGCACTATTGTTGTCCCAAGCACCATCCACAATAATGGCGCCTTGATTCAGAGCACTTCCAAGGTTTACAAAGCCAACTCCCGAAACGCCAGTGCCAATATGGTTCCATTCAGCTTGCGATATCGCCAAGCCACCTGCACCGCTTAATGTAATTGTGCCCGTTGTGGAAATATTTTGAATTGTAAGCGTGTTTATATTTGTAATAGTTGGACCGACGGGGCCGCCTAGTACAAGATCATTAGCGGCAATACTTAAGTTGTTTGCGACAACGCCACCGTTTACAACATTTAAAGAAACCGTTCCGGTTGCGCTTAGGACTACATCTGAACCCAACAAAATTCCAGTTCCTGCATTGGCAAAGTTCATGTCAGCAAGAGGACTTGTTGTTGCAATGGAACCATTCAGAGTTATGTTGGAAGGCGAAATTGCCGTTACGCCACCAATAAACGTGCTATTACCACTTCCATCAGCAATACCAATATTTAATAAACCACTGTTATTAAAGACTGTCGCCCCCGCCACGGAATTGGTTGCACCCAAAATAGACACATTATATGCACCGGCCACGGTAGAAAGCTCAGTTGTCAGAGTGAGGTCGCCATTGATTATGGTATTTCCAGGCGCAACCAGTGCCAAGGTTGCCGCACTGAATAATGCACCATTAGCATTTGTGCTGCCCGCAGAATTCACCGTAACAATTCCTAGCGGAGTTGCACCAACATTGCCGGCGAAAGTAATGGCGCCAGTACCAGCGGTTAATGTAAGATTTTCGAGATGCGAAGTCGTTCCATCTAATGTTCCCGTGAATTGGATATCGCCAAGTCCCGCACCTGTGTTCACCGACACGGAATTACGCAACACTGTTTGCGGCGCAACAAATTTAACATTGTCGTTGGTGGTCGCAACGTTACCTCCAGTTGTA
>JAPLOK010000226.1 GCA_026400775.1 Alphaproteobacteria bacterium
CATCCGCCCTACACGCCTGCCATGTTTGCAGCGCAACACGACGATGCAGCCTGAGGGCTGGGTCAGCCGCGCGGTGGCCTGGCTGGTTGGCCTGTCGCTGGCGCATGCGCGGCTGGTGCTGCTGATCTATGCTGCCCTAACGGCGGCGGCCGTGCAGGTCACCATCACGCGTTTCGAATTGACCTCGGACGTCACGCTGCTCTTCCCGCAGGATCTGCCTTGGCGCGCGACCGAACGCCAATTGGCCGCGGCCTTCCCGCAGCGCGAGGACATCATCGCCATTGTCGTCGATGGCCGCTCCGCAGCCCAGGCCGACCGCGTGGCCGCGGCGCTCGCCGAATCGCTGACCGCGACCCACGGCCTATTCCGCCGTGTGGCGCGCCCTGATGCCGGCCCCTTCTTCGAACGCCACGCCGCCCTGTATTTGACCCTGCCTGAGGTGCAGTCGCTGACCGAGCGGCTGATCGAGGCGCAGCCTTTGCTCGGCGCGCTGGCTGCCGACCCCAGCCTGCGCGGCCTTGCCGAATTGCTGCGCAACGCGATGGAGGGCGTGGCGCGCGGCGATACCACTCTGGCACCGCTGCAAGTCCCGCTGACCGCATTCGCCGAGGCCGCCGAGGCCGCTGTCGCCGGTCGCATCCTGGAGCCGGATTGGGCGGAGATGATCACCGGCCGCGTGCCGCATCCGTTGGAGACGCGCCGCTTCGTGCTGGCCCAGCCGCGCCTGGATTTCGCGGTGCTCGCCGCCGGCGCCGCCGCCACGGACGCGATCCGCGCCATCGCCCGCGGCCTTTCCGAACCCGGCATCCGCATCCGTCTGACCGGCCCCATCCCGATGGCCGATGAGGAATTCGGCACGCTGGCCGATGGTGCCGTGCAGAACATCCTGCTCTCTATAGTTCTGACGGGGCTGCTGCTCTGGATGGCGCTGCGCTCCTGGCGGCTGATCATCCCGCTGCTGGTGCTGGTGGTGGCGGGCCTGGCCTGGACCGCTGCCTTCGGCCTGCTGGCGGTGGGGCGCTTCAATCCGCTCTCGATCGCCTTCGCCGTGCTGTTCATCGGCCTGGGCGTGGATTTCGGCATCCAATACGCGGTGCAGTATCGGGCCGAGCGCCGGGCCGCTGGCGCCCTGCGACCCGCCTTGCTGCGCGCGGGGCTGGTCGCTGGTCCCGGCATGACCTTGGCCGCCATGGCCTGCATGCTGTCCTTCTTCGCCTTCATCCCGACCGAGTATCTCGGCGTCTCCGAACTGGGGTTGATCTCGGGCGCGGGCATGCTGATCGGCTGGGTCATGGCGATGACGCTGCTGCCCGCGCTGATGCTGGTGGCCCGTCCGCGCGCCGAGGCGCGGGAGGTGGGATATCCCGGCCTCGCGCCGCTGGACGCCTGGCTGGTGCGCCGCGCGGGCTGGGTGGCGGGTGGGGCGGCGCTGCTGGCTGTGGCCTGCACCGCGCTGCTGCCGGCGCTGCGCTTCGACACCGACCCGATCAACCTGCGCGACAAATCCAGCGAGGCCGTGGCCACCTATATCGAGCTGATGGGCGCGATGGAGACCACGCCCAACACGCTCGACATGGTGGCCCCCGACCTGGCCGCGGCACAGGCCCTGGCCGCCCGCCTGGCGCAATTGCCCGAGGTAGGCCGGGCGCTGAGCCTGGCCGATTTCATCCCCGCCGCGCAGCCCGAGAAACTGGCGCTGCTGGAAGACGCCAACATGCTGCTGGCGCCCGCATTCCTGGCGCAGCCGGCCATGCCGCCCTCGGATTCAGCTGTGGCAGCGGCGCTGGCGCAGGCGGGCCTGGTGTTGCGCGGCGCCTTGGGCGAGGACCGCGCGGCGCGGCAGGCCCGCCGCCTGGGTCAGGCCTTCCTGACCCTGGGCGCGGCCCAGCCCGCGGATCGCGAGCGCCTGGCTCAAGCCCTGCTGCCGGGCCTTGCCACCGTGCTGCGCCAGGTGCAGGCCATGCTCTCGGCCGAGACCGTCGTGCTCGAAACCCTGCCCGCCGAACTGCGCGCCGATTGGCTGACCGCCGATGGCCGCGCGCGGGTGGAGGTGGCGCCGGCGACGCTTGGCCATGATGGCGCCGCACTGGCCCGCTTCGCCGCTGCCGTGCAGGCGGTGGCGCCGCAGGCGAGCGGCGCTGCGATTTCCACGCGCGACAGTTCAGCCACGGTGCAGCGCGCCTTCCTGGTGGCTGGTGTCATTGCCACCGTGCTGGTGCTGGCGCTGCTGCTGATCAATCTGCGCAGCCTGCGGCTGTCATTGCTGGCGCTGGCGCCGCTGGCACTCGCAGCACTGCTGACGGCGGTGCATTGCATCCTGTTCGGGCCGGAATTGAACCTGGCCAATATCATCGCGCTGCCGCTGCTGTTCGGCATGGGTGTGGCCTATGACATCTACTACGTCGCGGCCTGGGCGCGGGGTGAGCGGCAATTGCTGGCAAGCCCCATGAACCGTGCGGTGATCTATTCAGCGGTGACCAATGCGGCGGCTTTCGGGGCGCTTGCGGTCTCGCCGCATCCGGGCACGGCGAGCATGGGCGTCGTGCTGAGCGTGTCGCTGGTCTATTCGCTGCTCTGCGTGATGTTGGTTTTGCCGCCATTGCTGAAGGTGTTTGCGACGAAGCGGGATTAGACCCCCGCCCCAAACCCATTCGCCGTCACCCCACGCGGCCTGACCATGTCATAGGCCGCACGCGGCAAATACCGCCCCGTGCCGGGCTCGGCCTGCACCTGCCCGTCGCGCATCACCACCTCCCCGCGGCGGATGGTCATGAAGGGCCAGCCCGTCACCTCCATCCCCTCGAAGGGCGTATTGTCCACCACATGCTGCATCAGCGCATTGGTGATGCGCACCTGCTTGCGCGGGTCCCACAGCACCAGATCCGCATCGCTGCCCGGCTGGATCACGCCCTTCTTCGGGTAAAGTCCCATCAGCTTCGCCGGGTTGGTGCTGGTCAGCCGCACGAAATCCTCGATGCCGATGCGCCCCTTGGAGACACCCTCGCTGAACACCAACGGCATGCGCGCGGCCAGCCCCGGAATGCCGTTCGGAATCTGCGAGAAATCATCCCCCCGCTTGGCCGCGACCGAAAACGCGCAATGGTCCGAGCTCACCACATCCAGCGTGCCCTGGCGGATCACCTCCCAGATGCGCGCATGCTCATCCGCGCCGCGCGGCGCGGGGCTGCACATGAACAGCGCGCCGTCCGGCCGCGCCATGTGTTCGGCGGTCAGGGTGAAGTATTGCGGGCAGGTCTCGCCCCACACCTTGATGCCGCGCGCCTGGGCGCGGGCGATCTCCTCTGCGGCTTCGGCGCAGCTCACATGGAAGATCTGGATCGGCTGGTCCACCAGCTCGGCCAGGGCGATGGCGCGATGCGTCGCCTCGCGCTCCACCACCGAAGGTCGCGACCATGCATGGTAGCGCGGGCCGATCATGCCCGCTTCCAGCAGGCGCTGGCTCCGCCAGCGGATGGCGTCGTAATTCTCGCAATGCACCGTCACCAGGCAGCCCAGTTTCCGCGCCGTCTCCAGCACGCGGATGTACTGCGCGTCATTCACATGCAGCGGCTCATAGGTCAGGAACAGCTTCAGGCTGCGTACGCCCTCGGCCACCAGGCGCGGCACCTCCTCATGCAGCACATGATCGGTGGGGTCGCTGATGATCTGGTGGAAGGCGTGGTCCAGCATGCCGCGTGCGGCCCGCGCGCGGTAATCCTCGAACCGATCCCAGACGCCATGGCCCTTCCATTGCGGGATGAAGGACACCACGCTGGTGGTGCCGCCGGCGAAGGCGGCGCGGGATGCGGTGATGAAGCTCTCCTCCATCACGCCTCCGTCCTCGCGCGGTTCCTCGATATGGCAGTGGCTGTCCACGCCGCCGGGCAGCACCAGCAGTCCGCCGGCATCGATGACATTCTCGCCGCCGGTGATGTGTTCGGCCAGGGTGGCGATGCGCCCCTGCGCCACGCCCACATCGCAGCGCACCGCGCCGAAGGCGGTGGCCACCAAGCCGCCGCGGATCACCAAATCATGCATGCCGTTTCTCCTTACATGCATGCAGCATGGCGCGCGGCCCAAGCTGCGTGCAACTGCCGCATGGTTGCGCAGCAAGCCAGGGTTGCGCGCGTGATGCCCGCCGCGGGGGCATGGCCAGCCGCGCCCGCCCATGCGATGCGCCTGCGCTAGGAGGATGTGATGATCGACCAGGAGAATTTCGACCCCAAGGCGCATGTCGCCGCCATGGCGCCGGCGCTGGGCCTGCGCCTGGATGCTGAGCGCCAGGCCAAGGTGGTGTTTCAGTTCAACCTGATGGCCCGCATCGCAGGCGCCGTGCTGAACAAGCCGGTCCCTGAGCATGTCGAGCCTGCGCCGGTGTTCCGCCCATGAACGTCGCGCAGTCCCTGGCCGCCATCGCGCGGCACGATACGCAGGTGAACGCCTTCACCGCCGTGCTGAAGGACCGCCCCTGCCGCAACCCTGCCGGCCCTCTGGCCGGCATGCCCTTCGCGGCGAAGAACCTGTTCGACATCACCGGTATCCCGACCCTGGCCGGCAGCAAGATCCGCCGCGACGCAGCCCCCGCCGCGACCGACGCCACCGCCATCGCTCGCCTGGAAGCCGCCGGCGCCGTGTGCGTGGGCGCGCTGAATATGGACGAATTCGCCTATGGATTCACCACTGAGAACACGCATTACGGCCCGACCCGCAACCCGCATGACCTGACGTGCCTGTCTGGCGGCAGTTCCGGCGGTTCGGCCGCCTCGGTCGCCGCCGGCATGGTGCCCTTCAGCCTGGGCACGGATACCAATGGCTCGATCCGTGTGCCGGCGAGCCTGTGCGGCATCTGGGGGCTGAAGCCGACCTATGGTCGGCTGTCGCGCGCCGGTGCCACGCTGTTCGTCGCCTCGCTCGACCATATCGGCCCCTTCGCGCGGGATACCGAAACCCTGGCGCGCGTCTATGACGTGATGCAGGGCCCCGACGCGCTCGACCCGGTGCAGCAGGCCGGCATCGACCTCGCGGCACCTGGGCTGAGTGATGGCATCAAGGGCCTGCGCATCGGCATCCTGGGCGGCTGGTTCGATGGACCGCAGACCGCCTTCGCCCGCAAGGCGGTGCAGGATGTCGCGCAGGCGCTGGGCGCGACCGCCACCGTGAACTGGGCCGATGCCGAGGCCACGCGCGCCGCTGCCTTCGTCATCACCGCAAGTGAAGGTGCTGGCTTCCGCCTGCCCGAATTGCGCACCCGCCTGGAGGATTTCGAACCCCTCATCCAGGACCGCCTGCTGGCCGGCGCCATGATCCCCGCCGCCTGGACCTTCCACGCCCAGCGCGTGCGCGCCATGGGCCGCGATTCCATGCGCTCGCTGATGGCCGATTGGGACGTGCTGATCGCCCCGGCGACGCCGACGCCCGCCACCCCCATCGGCCAGGAGATGCTGGCGATGGAGGGCGTGACCATGCCGCTGCGCCCCTCCATGGGTCTCTACACCCAGCCGATCAGCGCGATTGGCCTGCCGGTGGTGGCCGCACCCATACAGAAGGTGGATGGCGCGCTTCCGATCGGCGTGCAGATCATCGGCCGGCCCTGGCAGGAGGCTACGCTGCTGCGCGTGGCGCGCGTGCTGGAAAAGTCCGGCCTGTGCAGCGCGCCGGTGGCCCCGGCTTTCGCGGCCTGACAGCACGGGTATATGTGGGAGCATGTCCGACGATGATTGGGAGGTGCCTCCCGCGCTGCAGCCCGACCCCGCCGATTACGGCTTCGACCTGCGCGCGCGTTTGGAGGCGGTGGTTGGCCTGAAGGCGCTTGTGCCGCCCGATGCCACCTCAGCTGCAACACTGGGCGTGGAGCGTGAGGGCAGCGCGGTGCTGATCGATGCCCGCGGCCTGTATCTCACCATCGGCTACCTGGTGATGGAGAGCGAGACCATCTGGCTGACCAGCGCCCAGGGCCGCGTGGTGCAGGGCCATGCGCTGGCTATCGATACCGAGACCGGCTTGGCGCTGGTGCAATCGCTCGGCCGCATGCCGGGCATCGCGCCAGTGGAACTGGGTGACAGTGAAAAGCTCAAGCCAGGCGATACGGTGGTGGTGGCCGCGATGGGCGGGCCGCTGCGCGCGGTGAGCGCACGCGTGACCGCCCGCCAACCTTTCGCCGGCTATTGGGAATACATCCTGGAGGACGCGATCTTCACCACTCCCGCCCACCCGCATTGGGGCGGCACCGGTTGCTTCGGGCCGGATGGGCGGTTGGTGGGCATCGGCTCGCTCGTGTTGCAGCAGGGTGATTCGGGTGGCCGCCGGCTGGACCTGAACATGGTTGTGCCGATCCAGGAGCTGACGCCCATCCTGCCGGCGATGATGAATACCGGCCGATCCGACCGCCCGCCGCGCCCCTGGCTCGGCATGCTGGCGGCCGAGGAGGAGGAGGGTGTCTCGGTCGGCAGCGTGACCAAGGGCGCGCCTGCCGATAGTGCGGGCGTGCGCCCCAAGGATCGCATCCTGGCGGTGGGCAGCGAGCCGGTGAGCGACCTGGCCGGGCTGTGGCGTGCGGTGCGCGCGCTGGGCAATGCCGGCGCGCTGATCCCGCTGCAACTGCAACGCGGCGGCCGCACGCTGACACTGACCTTGAAGTCAGCCGACAGGCGCAACCATCTCAAGCAGCCGCGCCTGCACTGAAGCCCCCGCCGGCATGACGCCGGCATAGTACTGCCCCGCCGGCGTTACGCCGGCAGATCGCCGCCAAACAACGTGCGATGCATGAGGCGGTAGACATCCACATTGTCCATTGTGCCGGCCTCGGTGATCAGGCCCGCATTCATCCCCACGCCGCGCAGCAGAATGCCGCCCGAGACATCGGTCAGCGTCGACCAGGCGATGGCGAAGGGGTGGCGCACACCCGCACGGTCCGGCGCTGACATCCAGGCCGCCGTGCCGGTGCCACGCTGGCCATCAAGTGGCGCGCCATTGCGGTCGCGCTCGGGCAGGTTCACGCCCTCACGCACCACCTGTTGCTGCGCGCCTGGGCCGATCACCTGCATGCCGCCGGCGTCACTGTCGCAGCAGGTCAGCATCAGGGTGTTCGGGTTGGCGTCCACGAAGCGGCGATACACGCCGATCGCGGCGTCCGCGCGCATACCGGCTTCGAGGCTGCCCGGCGCGTTGTTGACGTTGCCGAAATTGTCGGTGCCCTCCTCCTCGGCCACCAGCAGGAAGCCTTGCGGCGCGCGCGCGAGGAAGCGCAGGGCATAGTCGGACATTTCGGCGATCGAGGGCGCGGTCGGCACGTAATGCGGCAGGTTGTTCTGTGCCAGCGCCTCCTCGTCGCGGTCATTGAACGTGTGGTTATGGGCGAAGATGCCCCAGACCTTCGGTGCATCGGCCGGCAGGGCGGCCAGTTCCTCACGCGTGTAGACGATGCGATAGCCCTCGGCGGTCAGGCGCTCGATCAGGTTCAGCCCGTCCTCGCGCGCGCCCTCGCCGAAGCGGCCCTGGGTGCCGCGCGGCAGGTACCAGCGCTCACCGCCCGCCAGGTGCAGCTGCACGCCGGAGGTCGCGACCAGGCGGGTGATTTCCGCGAGCGAATTGCGCCGTTCAGTACTGGCGACGAAGGCGGCCGTGCCCGGCTCATAGGCGGCGCCGGAATTGACCAGGCCCACCCATTTGCCACGTGCCAGAGCCTCGCGCGCGATGGAACCATCAAAGCCCGAGAGGCTGCGGATCGGCGTACGGCCATCCATTCCGAAGCTGTCGGCGACCACGCGCACGCCGAAGGCATGTGTGGTGGCGCCGCCATGCGAGGTGCCGGTCAGGCCGTCCTTCATGTGGCCCAGATAGACGGCGCTGCTGGGCAGGCGGTCCCAGTTGGTGCGGCCATCGGGGCCTACGGTCAGCATGCGCAACGCGCCCCAATGGTTCACGCCGAAGCCGTCAGGGTGGAAGAAGATCACATTGCCGGTGATGGCGGCGGGTTGGGCCGCGGCCGGCAGTGCGCTGCCAGCAGCGATGGCGGTGGAAGCGGCGAAGATCGCACGGCGTTGCATGATCGGGTCCTCCTGGGTGGAATTTCTGTAACGCCGGCACCCTACAAGGGCCAAGCCTGTTTGCATGACATTCCCGCGAATCGTCAGCCGCAGCGCGCTGTGTGGCTGGCCAGGGCCTCCCAGGTGTCGGGCGCCAGGGCCAGCACGTTCAGGTGCAGTGGCAGGCCGGGGCGGTCTTCGGGGCGCATGGGCGTGGCGCCCAGCACGACCGCGCCATCAGTCACCATGGCCGCCAGTGAAAACAGGCGCAGCCCGGCCGCCAGAAGCAGTTCCAGGGGGCCGCGCCAGTCGCCGCCGGGCGTATCGGTGCGGCATTCCATGATGATGCTGGGGCGATGGGCCAGGGTGTGAGAAGCACCGCGCAGGGCGTCGGCTTCCGCACCCTCCACATCCAGCTTGATGACAGTCAGAGGCGGCAGACCAAGCCCATCCAGCCTGCGCAGCTGGACGGATGTCTGGCCCGCGCCGTCCAGCAGGCTGGCGCTGCCGCTCATGGTGGGCGCGCTGAGACTGGCGAGGCCATCCTCGGCGCCCAGCGCCACGCGCAGCAGGCGCAGTTGCAGGCCGAGTGCCCTGGCAAGTCGCGCGCAGTCATCCGCCGCGCGCGGCGCTGGCTCGATGGCGATGACCTGGCCACGAAACCCCGGCCGCAGCGCGGCAGCCA
>JAPLOK010000414.1 GCA_026400775.1 Alphaproteobacteria bacterium
GGCGTGCTGGCCTTGGCCGGCGATGATCCTTCGGCGAAATCCTCCACCGTCACCTCGGGCAGCGAGCATGCCTTCCTGGATCTGGAGATGCCGTTTCTCGATCCGGCGGATGTGCAGGATGTGCTGGAGCTGGGCCTGAAGGGTATCGCCCTGTCGCGCTTCGCCGGCACCTGGACCGGGCTGAAATGCGTGTCGGAAACAATGGATGCGACGATGACGCTGGCGGTGGACCCGGCGCGCTTCGCCACCATCGCGCCGATCTTCGATGCGCCGGATGGCCTGCATATCCGGCTGAAGGACACGGCGCTCGGCATGGAAGCGCGGCTGCGGCAGTACAAGCTGCCGGCCGCGCTGGCCTTCGCGCGCGCCAATGCGTTCAACGCCATTGTGCATGACGCGCCTGATGCGCGCTTCGGCATCCTGGTGCGCGGCAAGGCCTGGAACACGCTGCGCCAGGCACTGGCCGATGCCGGGCTGTCGCACATGCCGGGCCTGCGCGTGTGGAAGCTTGGCATGCCATGGCCTTTCGATGCAGAGGGCGCGCGGGCCTTCGCGCGTGGGCTTGAGGAAGTGCTGGTCATCGAGGACCGCCGCGCATTCTCCGAACCTATGCTGCGCGACGCGCTCTACGCCGAAGCAGCGCGTCCGCCCATCAGCGGCAAGCATACGCCAGACGGCGCGCCGCTGATGCCCGAAACGGCGGAACTTGATGCCGCGATGATCCTGCGCGCCCTGCATGCGCGGCTGCCCGCCGAGCTGCACACGGATGGGCTGCGCGCGCGCATCGCGGAACTGGATGCGCTCGACTCGGCGGCGCGCGCACCGGTCGCCACACGCACGCCGTTCTTCTGCCCCGGCTGCCCGCACAACACCTCCACGCGCGTGCCGGATGGCAGCCACGCGATGGCCGGCATCGGCTGCCACTATCTGGCGAAGGATATGGGGCGCGAGAGCGACCTGTTCTCCCATATGGGCGGAGAGGGCGCGGCCTGGCTCGGCCAGCGGCACTTCACCGATACGCCGCATGTCTTCACCAACATGGGCGACGGAACCTACGCGCATTCCGGCCTGCTCGCGATCCGTGCCGCGATCGCGGCGCGCGCAAACATCACATACAAGATCCTGGTCAACAGCGCGGTGGCCATGACTGGCGGCCAGCACCCCGAGGGCGAGGTGACGGTGCCGCGCATCGCTGCGCAAACGAGCGCCGAAGGGGCCGCGCAGGTGGTGGTGGTGGGCGATGACCCGGAGCGCCATCGCGGCGATCCGCTGATCCCGACCGGCACGCAATTCTTCCCGCGCGCGGAACTGGACCAGGTGCAGCGCAAGCTGCGCGAGGTGCCCGGCGTGACGGTGCTGATCTACGACCAGGAATGCGCGACGGAACGCCGCCGCAAGCGCAAGCGCGCGCTGGCCGCGCAGGCCGAACGCCGTGCCGTGATCAATCCGCGCGTCTGTGAGGATTGCGGCGATTGCTCGCGCGCATCCAACTGCATCGCCGTCGAACCCATCGACACTGAATGGGGCCGCAAGCGCCGCATCGACCAATCCGCCTGCAACCAGGATCTCTCCTGCGTACAGGGCTTCTGCCCCTCCTTCATCACGCTAGTGGGTGCTGCGCCGCGCAAGCCCGAAGCCCCGCGCGACATCGCGCCGCCCGCGGAGCCTGCACGCGTGCAGCAGAACGCACATTGGAATCTGCTGATGGCCGGTGTCGGCGGGCAGGGTGTGACGGCGCTCGCCGCCATTCTGGCGATGGCCGCGCATCTTGAAGACCGGCCGGTGCGCAGCGTGGATTATCTCGGCCTCGCGCAGAAAGGTGGCGGGGTCTACGCACAGCTGCGCGTGGGGGCGGTGGGCGAGGATGCGTCCGTGCTGGCCAGCCCGCGCATCGGCCCGGGCCAGGCGGATCTGATGATCGCGGCGGATATGGTCGTCGCGCACGGGCGCGTGGCGCGGCCGATGCTCTCTCCGGAACGCTCGGTCGCGGTGATCAGCGAGAACCTCTTTCCCACCGGCGAATTCGTGCTGAACCCCGAAGTGCAGGC
Organism: Alphaproteobacteria bacterium; assembly: GCA_026400775.1. Taxonomy (GTDB): domain Bacteria; phylum Pseudomonadota; class Alphaproteobacteria; order Acetobacterales; family Acetobacteraceae; genus Rhodovarius. The sequence goes on from JAPLOK010000414.1 coordinate 2,049, forward strand.
CGATGCCGGCGCCATGCGCGACAGCCTGGACGCCACCTGCCGGCAGGTCATCGCGCTGCCCGGCGCGCGGCAGGTGGAGGCGGATTTCGGCGAACTGATCTACCTGAATGTGTATCTGCTCGGCGTGGCCTATCAGCGCGGGCTGGTGCCGCTCGGCGCCGACGCCATCATGCGCGCGCTGGAGTTGAATGGCGCGGAGATCAAGCGCAACCAGGCGGCCTTCATTGCCGGCCGCCACGCGGCACTGACCGAACCCGCGCCGCGCGCGCCGGAAACGCTGGATGCCTTCATCGCGCGGCGCGTCACGGACCTCACCGCCTATCAGAGCCGTCGCTATGCGCGCCGCTATGAAGCGGTGATCGCGCGCTTCGACGATGCGGCGATCAAGCGCGCGGTGGCGACGCAGCTCTATCGCCTGATGGCGTACAAGGACGAATACGAGGTCGCGCGCCTGCACAGCACGCCCGAATGGCGCGAATGGCTGGACACGCAATTCACCGGCACGCAGCGCTTGGAAATCCATTTGGCGCCGCCCGCGATGGGCGAAAAGAAGCGCGCCTTCGGGCCATGGATGCTGCGCGCCATGCGCCTGCTGCGCCACGGAAAGCTGCTGCGCGGCACCGCGCTCGACCCCTTCGGCCGCACCGCTGAGCGGCGCATGGAGCGTGCGCTGATCGAGGAGTTCATCGCTGGTCTCGACAGCGTCCCGCCCGCCAGGCTGCGCGAATGGGTGGAGGCTTGGGCAGGCATCAAGGGCTTTGGTCATGTGAAGGCTCGCAACCTGGCCGCGGCGCGCGCGCGGCTGGCGGCCATCCTCGGCGCGGCATAGTCTCGGCGCATGCTATTCGACCTGCCCGAAGCCACGCGCGAATTGCGCGACACAGCCCTGGATTTCGCGCGCGAACGCATTGCGCCGCACGCGCAACGCTGGGATGAGGAACGCCATCTGCCCGTCGATGTGCTGCGCGACGCCGCGGCACTCGGCATGGCCGGCCTCTATGTGCGCGAGGAATCCGGCGGCTCCGGCCTGTCGCGGCTGGATGCCGCGGTGGTATTCGAAAGCCTGGCCTATGGCTGCCCGACCATCAGCGCGTTCCTTTCCATCCACAACATGGTCGCGTGGATGATCGACCGCTTCGGCGATGACGCGCAGCGCGCCGCGCAGCTGCCATCGTTGCTGACCATGGAGCGCATCGCCAGCTACTGCCTGACCGAGCCCGGCAGCGGCAGTGATGCGGCAGCACTGGCCACGCGCGCACGGCGCGACAATGCCGGCTATGTGCTGGATGGCACCAAGCAGTTCATATCCGGCGCCGGCGTTTCCGACCTGTACCTGACCATGGCACGCACCGGTGGCGAGGGTGCCGCCGGTGTCTCCGCGCTGCTCATCCCGAAGGACACGCCCGGCCTCTCCTTCGGCGCGAACGAGAAGAAGATGGGCTGGAACGCGCAGCCCACACGCCAGGTGATTTTCGAAGCCGCACGCGTGCCTGCCGACGCGCTGCTGGGCGAGGAAGGTTCTGGCTTCAAATACGCCATGGCCGGCCTCGATGGCGGGCGCCTGAACATCGCCGCATGCAGCCTGGGTGGGGCACAGCGCGCGCTCGACATCGCTCTCGATTATGTGCGCGAGCGCCGTGCGTTCGGCCGCCCCCTGGCCGATTTCCAGGCCACGCAATTCCGTCTGGCCGACATGGCCACCGAACTCGAAGTCGCGCGCAGCTTCCTGCACCGCGCCGCCACGCGGCTCGACGCGCGCGCAGCCGATGCCACGCAGTTCTGCGCCATGGCCAAGCGCTTCGTCACCGACACTGGCAGCCGCGTCGCGGACGAAGCGCTGCAACTGCTCGGCGGCTATGGCTACCTGGCCGATTACGGCATCGAGAAGATCGTGCGCGACCTGCGCGTGCACCGCATCCTGGAAGGCACCAATGAGATTATGCGCGTCATCATCGCGCGCGGCCTTATGAAGGCTTGATGCGCGACGCCAAGCGGGCTTAGCATCGCAGTCAACGGCCGCGGGTTGAAGGCAAAGCTCGGTGTGGGGCGGTGTTCGCGCCGGCCGGGGGCTGTGTGCGCTCCGCCCCACAGCGGCCGTGATGAAAGGCCCGATGCAGCCGAGTTTCGCGGAACTCTTCACGCCCAAGCTGATCACCATTCTGCGTGAAGACTATGGCCTGCGCGACCTGCGCGTGGATGCGATCGCAGGGCTGACGGTGGCGATCGTCGCACTGCCCTTGTCGATGGCGATCGCGATTGCATCGGGTGTCGGCCCGGATCGCGGACTCTACGCCGCCATCATCGGCGGCTTCATCGTGTCGGCGCTTGGCGGCAGCCGCTTCCAGATCGGCGGTCCGGCCGGCGCCTTCATCGTGCTGGTGCTGGCCTGTGTGGTGCAGCTCGGCGTCGAGGGCCTGGTGCTGGCCACCTTCATGTCAGGCTTCATGCTGCTGGCCGTCGGTTATCTACGTCGCAGATCAAGGACCTGCTGGGGCTGACACTTGCGGGGCGCGAACCTGGCCAATTGCTGCCGAAGCTGCTCGCACTCGCTGATGCGCTGCCCAGCTTCAACATCTGGGCGGTGCTGCTGGCGCTGGCGGCGATCGGGATCATCCTGGTTGCACGGCGCTGGACGCCCGCAGTGCCAGGGATGCTGGTGGCAGTGGTCGCATGCAGCCTGGTCGCGGCGCTGGCGGGCTTGCCGGTCGAGACCATCGGCTCGCGCTTCGGTGGCATTCCGCAATCGCTACCCATGCCGGCGCTACCGGTGTTCGATTGGGAGCGTTTGCAGGCCGCGCTGCCGCACGCGATCGGGTTCACCTTGTTGGGCGCGATTGAATCGTTGCTCTCGGCCGTGGTGGCCGACGGCATGACAGGCCGGCGCCACCGCTCCAACTGCGAATTGGTGGCGCAGGGTTTCGCGAATATCGGCTCATCGCTGTTTGGCGGCATCTGCGTAACCGGCACCATCGCGCGCACCGCGACCAATGTGCGCGCCGGCGCGCGCGGCCCGGTCTCAGGCATGCTGCACAGCCTGTTCCTGCTGGGCTTCATGCTGCTCGCAGCACCGCTTGCGGCCTATATCCCGCTGGCCGCACTGGCCGGCGTGCTGGCCGTGGTCGCGTGGAACATGGCGGAACAGCATGCCTTCGCGGTGCTGCTGCGCAGCGGGCCAGGTGATGCGCTGGTGGTGCTGGTCACCTTCCTGCTCACGATCTTCCGCGACCTGATGGAAGGCATCATCGTCGGCTTCGCGCTGGGTGCGCTGCTGTTCATCCATCGCATGTCGCAGACCACCGCGGTGCAACTGATCCCCGAGGACCGCGCCGACACCGCCAACGGCCAGCGCAGCCGCTACGAAGCCAATGACCCGGATGTGGTGGTGTACCGGATCAGCGGCGCCTTCTTCTTCGGCGCAGCCAGCGCGGTGGGTGCGGCGCTGGAGAATATCGGCGCGCAGCATCGCGCGCTGGTCATCGATGTCTCGGCCGTGCCCTTCCTGGATTCGACCGCGGCGAACACGTTGCATGGCGTGGCGCACAAGGCGGCGCGGCGGGGTGTGCGCGTGTTCATCACCGGCGCCACGCCCGGCATCCAGCGTGCGCTGCTCGCGCATGATGTGCGCGAGCCTCTGGTGGAATTCCGCGCGGATGTCGAAGCAGCGCTTCAGTCGTAGGTCAGTGACATCGTCTCAGCGACCAGGCAGGGGCGGTCGCTGCCTTCCAGTTCCATCTCGTTTTCGAATGTGCAGCGCACGCCGCCCTTGATGGGCTCGACCGCCTTCAGCGTGACATGCAGCCGCACGCGACTGCCAGCCGGCACCGGATTGGTGAAGCGCACCTTGTTGCTGCCGTAGTTGATGGAGCGGCTGCGCTTGAGCACGCGGTAAATCGTGGGCGTCATCCGCGGAAGCAGCGAGAGCGTCAGGAAGCCATGCGCGATGGTCCTGCCGCCCGGCATTTCGCGCGCCGCGCGTTCCACATCGATGTGGATCCATTGATGGTCGCCTGTGGCCTCGGCGAAGAGGTTGATGGTCGCCTGGTCCACCGTGATCCATTCGCTGGTGCCGAGTTTCTTGCCGACCCAATTGGCCATGGCGGCAGGGGTTTCGATATCGAGCATGTGGGTTCCTCCGGGTCCAAGGCTGCCGCCTGCAGCGCACGCCGTCCATGGGCACAAAAAAATCGCATGGGGTTTACCGAGGATTCACGAGAAGCGGCACAGGATGCCGATGACTCGCAGCACGCATCGCGGCGGGGCCGGTGGCCATGATGGTCTCGGCCTCTTCCGCGCAGGGAGAAGCCCATGTCGATGAATTCGATCAACACCAACCTCGGCGCCATGGTGGCGCTGCAATCGCTGAACCGAACCACGGAGGAATTGTCGAGCGTGCAGAAGCGCGTCTCGACCGGCCTGCGCGTTGCGGACGCCAAGGATGATGGTGCCACCTTCGCGGTGGCCGAGCGCATCCGCGGCGACATGGCGGCCACCACTTCGGCCAACCAGCAGCTGGGCGGTGTGAAGGGCCTGCTGGACGTGTCCCAGGCCAGCCTGGAGAATGTCTCCACCGCGCTGATCAAGCTGAAAGAACTGACGGTGAAGCTGGCCGATGGCGCGATCAACGCCGAGCAGCGCACCCAGTACCAGACACAGGTCAAGGAACTGACCAACAACATCAAGAACTTCATCACCGATGCGTCGTATAACGGCCTCAACGTCCTCGAGGATCCGGCGACGCTGGCGGTGAAGGTCGTGAGCAACGGCCAAAACGGCTTCTACACCTTCTCGGGCTACAGCGCGATCGCCAACATCTTCAACAATGTTTCGGTGGCCAATACCTTCACCGCGGGCGATGCGACGGCGGCC
>JAPLOK010000090.1 GCA_026400775.1 Alphaproteobacteria bacterium
GCTTGGCTTCGGCGAAGCTGTCGGCCTCGCCGCCCACCATGAAGGTCAGCGTGGAGTTTTCCGCGCCCATCACGCCGCCGGAAACCGGCGCGTCCAGCATGCCGGGCTGTCTGGAGGCCAGGTCCTGCGCCGTCGTCACATCGATGGTGGAGCAGTCGATCTTCAGCGCATCGGGCGCTGCCTGCGCCAGGCCCTGCCAGGCCGCGCGCACATGCTCGCCCGCCGGCAGCATGGTGATGACGACATCCGCGCCCGCGGCGGCCTCGGCACCACTCGCGGCGCACTCGCCGAAGGCGTTGCGCGCCGCCTCGTTCAGGTCGAAGCCCACGACATGATGCCCGGCGCGCGCCAGGTTGCGCGCCATGGGCAGGCCCATATTGCCCAGGCCGATGAAGGCGATGCGTGCCATGAATCTCTCCCGTTTATGCGCGTGATATGCCTGATGCCGCGCGGGCGGTCACGAAGCGCGCGACATGTTCCGCAGGCGAGCCGGCGCGCGTGACGAAGGGCAGCGCCATGTAGTCGGCTGTAAAGTGGTCGCGCGTGATCTCGTGCCGCGTCCAGCCGCGCCGGGCGTGGTGGAACTGGATGTGCCGGTTGGCCTCCATGATGCCCGCGGCGTTGGGTTCCGCCTCGCGCCCATCGCCCTCGCTGGTGATGGAGCTGCAGATGAATTCGGCGCCGCCGCCGGGCATGTCGGCGGCCCAGGCGCGATGCACATCGCCGGTGAGCACGATGGGATTGGTCACGCCGCGCGCGCGCAGCCCGCCGAGCAGGCGCTCGCGCGCGGCGGGGTAGCCGTCCCAGGCATCCATGGACATGCGGCCATCGGCGAAGCGGCGCGGCGCCATGAACACCTGCTGCGCCAGGATATGGAAACCAGGCGCGCGCGCGCCGGCGAAAAGCCATTCCTCCTGCGCCGCGCCGAGCATCTGTGCGTCAGTGCGTGCCACGGCGTCGCATGGCAGTTGCGCGCGGTCGCCGCAGGGTTGGTCGTCGCGGAAGCTGCGCGTGTCCAGCACGTGCAAATGCCCCAGATCGCCCAGCCGAAAACGCCGATACGCCGTGATGCTGGCGCCGCGCGGCACCGGCCGCACCGGCATGTGTTCGTACCAGGCCTGGAAGGCGGCCGCCTTGCGCGCCGCAAACGCGGCCGGATCGGTGCCGGGTTTTTCGCTGTGCGGCCCAGCCCAGTTGTTCTCCACCTCATGGTCGTCGAAGGCCATGATGAAAGGATGTGCCGCATGCGCCGCCTGCAAATCGGCATCGCGCCGGTACTGCGCGTAGCGTGCGCGATACTGCGCCAGCGTGACGCATTCTGCGCCCTCATGGCTGCGCACCACGCCGCCCCAGCCGCGCGAGCCGATCGCGCGGCCGGCATACTCGTAGATGTAGTCGCCGTTGAAGAAGACGAAATCCAGCGCCGCATCGCGTGCGATATGCGACCAGGCGGTGAAGAAGCCGTGCTCGTAATGCTGGCAGGATGTGTTGGCGAAGCGCAGCGTGTCCGCGCGTTCGGGCAGGGTCTTGGTGCGGCCCACGGGGCTGGCCACGCCCAGCGCCGCAAAGCGATACCAGTACTGTCGCCCGGGCCGCAGGCCGCCCGCCACGACATGCACGGCATGCGCAGATTCCGGCCGCGCCACCGCATCGCCACGCGCGATGATGCGCGCAAAGGCCTCGTCCTCCGCCACTTCCCAGCGCAGCGGCACGGGCGCATCGGGTGCCGTGTCCAGCCGCGTCCAGATCACAACGGAATCCTGCGCGGGATCGCCGCTCGCGACACCCAGCCCGAATACCGCGGGCTGCCCCGTGGCACAGGACAGCGCCGGAAAGGCCAGCGCCGCCCCGAGCCAGCGGCGCCGCGCTATCATACCGGCGTGCGCCATTCCGCATGGTCTGGCGTGGTGCCGCGCACCAGGGCTTCGTAGCGCGCCTGCAATGCCATGGTGATGCGCCCAGGCTTGCCATCGCCCACGGGCAGTCGGTCCACGCTGGTCACCGGCGTCAATTCCTGGCCAGTGCCGCAGAGGAAGATCTCGTCGGCCACGTAGAGTTCGGTGCGGTCGATCGGGTCTTCCTCGACGCGATAACCGGCCTCGCGCGCCATGGTGATGACCGTGTCGCGCGTGACGGATTCCAGGATGTCGTCGGTCAGGCCCGGCGTGATCAGCGTGCCCTTGCGGATGATGAACAGGCAGGCGGCCGCGGCCTCACTGACCTTGCCCCGCGTGTTGAGCAGGATGGGCGCGTCATAGCCATCGGCGCGCGCCTGCAAGGTGGCCAGGCGCCCGGCATGGTAGTTCGCGGTGGCCTTCACGCGTGGCGGCGAGGCATTGTCCATCAGCCGCGTCCAGGATGAGACGCCCACCGCCAGGCCGGTGGAGCGTTTCGGGTTCCGCTCGCGCGGGATCGCCACGATGGTCCAACCCGTGGGGCCGCGCGTGGCCTGCGTGCCGGGGCCGTCGATCAGCACCTGCAGGCGGATATAGACATCGTCATCCGGTTCATTCGCCGGGATCAGCCGCAGCACATCGGCCTTCAATTGCGCGGTGCTCGGCGGGTCATCCATGCGCATGATTTTCACGCCCTGCGCCAGGCGCTCCAGGTGTTCGTCCAGTCTGAACACGCTGAACATGCCCTTCGGGTGGCGGTATGCGCGGATGCCCTCGAACACGGTGGCCGCATAGGTCACGGCGAGCGCGTGGGGGTGGATGCGGCCATCCTCCCACGGGATCAGTTTGCCGTTCTGGATCATCAAGCGCGCCTGCCAAGCCATCACCTACTCCTGCGGACAGAGAACCACGCGGCCGGCACTGCGCCGGCTCGCCACTTCATTCATCGCCTCGCGGAACTGTGCGAGCGGGAAGCGCGCATGCACCTCCGGCCGCAGCTTGCCATCGGCCCACCAGCGCACAAGCTGGTCCCACAGCGCGCGCACGCGCGGCGCGTGGTGGTGCCGGTTGTCGTCCGGCGACCAGCCGACATAGCTGCCCCAGTTCAACCCCGCGACGGCGATGTTCTTCAGCAGCAGGATATTGGCCGGAACCTGAGGGATTCCGCCGGCCGCATAGCCGACCGTGACCAGCGTGCCGCCATCGGCCAGGCAGCGCAGGCTGTCGTCAAAGACCGGTCCGCCCAGCACATCCAGCACGGCCGTACAGCCGCGGCCTTCGGTGATGCGCGCCACCGCGTCGCGAAAAGGTTCAGCACTGTCCAGCACCGCATCGGCGCCACGTGCATGCAGCATGGCGTGCTTGCCCGCCGCCGCGCGCGCGATCACCCGTGCGCCGACGGCCTTGGCGATCTCCACGCCCGCCAGCCCCACGCCGCCGGCCGCACCATGCACCAGCACCCAGTCACCCGCCGCGATGCGCCCGCGCCAGAGCAGCGCTGAAGCGGCCGTTGGGTAGCTGATGGGCATGGCCACCGCCGCATCCAGCGGCAAGCCATCGGGAATGGGCGTCACATGGATCGCGTCCACCACTGCCTCCTGCGCCAGCGCGCCCCAGTCGCAGACGGCGAAGACGCGCGTGCCGGCGGGTATGTCGCCCTCGATCACCGTGCCCGCGATCTCGGTACCGGGTACGAAGGGCAGCGGCGGTCTGCGCTGGTATTTTCCTTCGACCACCAACTGTGTCGCGAAGGAGACGCCCGCCGCTTCCACGCGGATACGCAGTGCGCCTGGGCGCATGGCGGGGGGGGCTATGTCACGCAATTCCAGCGCGTCGAATGGCCGCCAGGATTCGCAGAGGATCGCCCTCATTCGGCGCGGATATTCGCGTCGCGCACCAGGCGCGCGTAGACCGCGTTCTCGGCGCGCGCGAAGGCGTCAAAGGCATCCGGCGCCTCGCCACCCGCGATCGCGCCCAGTGCCTGCAAGCGCGACACGCTCTCCGGATGTGCCAGCGCGCGCGCCACGCCCTGCTGCATCCGCGCGACCACCGCGGGTGGCGTGCGCGCCGGCGCCCAGACCCCGTACCAGGTGCTGATGGCGAAATCCGGCAGCCCTGCCTCGCGCATCGTCGGCAGGTTTGGGAAGGCGGCGACGCGTTCGGGCGTCGAGACCGCCAGCGCGCGCAGGCGGCCCTCGCGCACCAGGTCCGCGCTGCTGGCCATGCTGTCGAACATCAACGCGACCTGGCCCGAGACCACATCCGGCAAGGCCTGCCCGCTGCCGCGATAGGGGATGTGCTGCAAGGGCAGGCCGGTCATCAGGCGGAACATCTCGCC
>JAPLOK010000238.1 GCA_026400775.1 Alphaproteobacteria bacterium
GCCAGATCCCCGCCCGCGCCGGGCCGGGGTTCCACCACCACCGACTGCCCGGTCAGCGCCGTGATGCGCGCGCCGAGGTAGCGCGCCAGCGTGTCCACAGCACCACCGGCGGCGAAGGGTGTGAGGATGCGCAAGGGCCGGGGCTGGGCCAGGGCGGGCATGGCCAGCGTGCTGGCCAGCAGGACGCGTCTGTGCATCGCTTGAACCTCCAGCGGAAACGCTGGCATGACGCGCCGGCCGCTCGCAAGCGGCTTGTCGCCGGCACCGCCCCGCCCGATGCTGCTGCCCATGAGCGAAGAACCCGTCCTGGTCACCCGAGATGCCCGCGGCATCGTCACCGTCACCCTGAACCGCCCAGGCCTCGGCAATGCCTATAATGGCGCCCTGCTGGAAGCGCTGATTGGCGGGCTGCAATCGCTCGCCGCCGACCCTTCCGTGCGCGCTTTGGTGATCCGCGGCGCCGGCCGGCATTTCCAGGCGGGTGCGGACATCAACTGGCTGGCCGAGGCCGCCGCCCTGCCGCCCGAAGCGGCCTATGAGGCCAGCATGGGCACGGTGCGCGCCATGCAGTTGCTCAACGAATTCCCCCGCCCCACCTTCGCCGTGGTGCAGGGTGCGTGCTTCGGCGGTGGCGTGGGCGTGCTGTGCTGCGTGGATGTGGCACTGGCCACGCCGGCCGCGCAATTCGGCATCACCGAGGTGCGGGTGGGTGTCTCGCCCAGCCCCATCTCCACCCACATGGTCCACGCACTCGGCCTGCGTCAGACGCGCCGCTACGCCCTGACCGGGGAGCGTTTTGATGCGACCGAGGCGCTGCGCATCGGCCTGGTGCACGAGGTCTGCGCGGCGGATGAGATCGAGGCCCGGCTCGAACACATCCTGTCCGAAACACTGCGCTCCGCCCCGGCGGCGGTTGCCGCCACCAAGGATAGTTTCCTGGGCGCCAACGGCCTGAAACTCTCGGCCCGCGAGATGGCGCTGCTGGCCCATGAAAGCTGGACCGTGCGCGCCACGGCCGAGGGACGGGAGGGCATCGCCGCCTTCCGGGAGAAGCGGCCGCCGTCCTGGATGACTGGCTGACATGTCCACAGCCATTGTCATCTTTCCGCCACTTAAATGAAATCTTATCGTCGTGGGACGGTCGTACAAGCCGGGCATTCGGGCGTCGCTCGAGTCACAAACCGGAGAGAAATTGCGTGACACACGGTTTCAACCGCCGCTCCCTCATGCTGGGCGCCGCCGCACTTCCCATGGCCGGCACCGCCGCGCTGGCGCAACAGGCGACCATCACCGGCGCCGGCGCCACCTTCCCCCGCCCGGTTTATGAACGCTGGGGCCAGCAGGCCCGCGAAGCGCTGGGCCTGCAGCTGAACTACCAGTCGATCGGCTCGGGCGGTGGCATCAACCAGATCACCAACCGCACCGTCGATTTCGGCGCCACCGACGCGCCGCTGACCGAAGCGCAGATGCGCGAGCGCAACCTGCTGCAGTTCCCCACCCTGATGGGTTCTGTGGTGCTGATCGTGAACCTGCCCGGCGTGGCCGACAACGCACTGCGCCTGACGCCGGAACTGCTGGTGGATATCTTCCTCGGCCGAATCACGCGCTGGAACGATGCCCGCCTGGTCGAGACCAACCGCGAGCTGCGCCTGCCCAACCTGCCGATCTCGCCGGCCTACCGCGCCGATGCCTCGGGCACGACCTTCGTGTTCACCACCTACCTCTCGCGCGTCAGCGACACCTGGCGCGCCGGCGCGGGCGCCGCGACCTCCGTGCAATGGCCGGTGGGCAATGGCGCGCGCGGCAATGAGGGCATCGCCAACACGGTGCGCAACACGCCCGGCGCCATCGGTTACACCGAGAACGCCTATGCGACGGTGAACCGCCTGATCACCACGCAGCTGCGCAACAAGTCCGGCCGCTTTGTGACGCCCGTCATGGCCGCCTTCGAGGCCGCCGCCGGCTTCGCCGACTGGACGCGCCCGGGCTTCGCCGCCGATCTGGTGGACCTCTCGGGCGACACGGTGTGGCCGATCGTGAGCCCCACCTTCATCCTGCTGCCGACCAACCCGGTGGCGGATCGCGTGGTGGGCAGCCGCAACACCATGCGCTTCTTCGACTGGGCCTTCCGCAACGGCGCCGAGGCTGCGCGTCGCCTCGAATACATCCCGCTGCCGGCTTCCGTGCAGGATCAGGTGCGTGCCGCCTGGCGCCAGGTGCGCGACCCCTCGGGCAACCCGATCACCTTCACGGCCTGAGTGCTTCGGGGCGGCGGATGTTCCGCCGCCCCTTTCCCTTTCGAGAGGGTGTTGCGTGTCTGACATGACCATGGGCGCGGTGGCCGCGCCCGCCCGGCGCAAGGTGAGCAGCCTTGGCGACCGGATCTTCGAATGGCTCTGCCGCGGTGCGGGGCTGTTTGTCCTGGTGCTGCTGGGCGCCATCATCCTTACGCTGTTCATCGGCGGCCTGCCCGCCTTCCAGGAATTCGGCGCAAGCTTCCTCTGGAGCACCGACTGGGTGCCCGTCGAAGGCCGGGAAAGTTATGGCGCGCTGGTGCCGGTTCTGGGCACGCTGGTCACCTCGATCCTGGCGATCATCTTCGCCGTGCCGGTGGCCTTCGGCATCGCCTTCTTCCTGACCGAACTGGCGCCGCCCTGGCTGAAGCGGCCGATCGGCACTGCCATCGAGTTGCTCGCCGCGGTGCCCTCGATCATCTTCGGCATGTGGGGCCTGTTCGTGCTGGTGCCGGTGGTGCAGAAGTATATCCAGCTGCCCTTCGGCGACGCTCTGTCGGCCATCCCGCTGATCGGCTTCATCTTCAACAGCACGAATTTCGCCGGCACCTCGATCTTCGCGGCATCCCTGGTGCTGGCCATCATGATCCTGCCCTTCATCGCGGCGACGATGCGCGATGTATTCGACCAGGTGCCGCCGGTGTTCAAGGAAAGCGCCTATGGCCTGGGTGCGACGCGGTGGGAGGTGGTGCGCAACGTGGTCCTGCCCTACACCCGCATCTCGGTCGTGGGCGGCGTCATGCTGGGTCTGGGCCGCGCGTTGGGCGAGACCATGGCGGTGACCTTCGTGATCGGCAACGCCAACCGCATGTTCTCCTCGGTGTTCGATCCCTCCACCACCATCGCATCTGTTGTGGCGATGGAATTCCCCGAGAGCCTGATGGGCAGCATCAAGCAATCCTCGCTGCTCGCACTCGGCTTCCTGCTGTTCCTGATTTCCTTCGTGGTGCTGGCGGTGTCGCGCTGGCTGCTGCGCTCGCGCCTGAAGTGAGGTTCGCATGAGCACCACCATCGCCACCCCCACGCGCGACCTGCTGAAGTCCAGCGCGCTCGGCCGCCGCCGCAAACTCGCCGACACCGTGGTCCGCTGGCTGTGCCTGCTGGCGACCGCGATCGGCCTGTTCTTCCTGGCCACCATCCTGCTGACGCTGATGATCCGCGGCCTGGCCACCTTCGACCTGACCACCTTCACCCAGGATTTCCAGCCCACCACCTATGGCGACGCCGATGCGCCGCGCGGCGGGTTGCGGCACGCCATCCTGGGCACGCTGGTGCAGACGGTGCTGGCGACTGCGATCGGCACGCCGATCGGCCTGCTGGTGGGCACCTACCTCGCCGAATATGCCCGCGCCTCGAAGCTCGGCGACATGGTGCGCTTCGTGTCCGACGTGCTGCTCTCCGCGCCCTCGATCCTGATCGGCCTTTTCATCTACCAGCTGGTGGTGCTGCCGATGGGCGGCTTCTCGGCCATCGCCGGCACGCTGGCGCTGGCCATCATCGTGATCCCGGTGGTGGTGCGCACCACCGAGGACATGCTGCAACTGATCCCCAACACGCTGCGCGAAAGCGTCGTCGCGCTGGGCTCGCCCAAGTGGAAGATGATCACGCTGGTCTGCTGGCGCGCCGCACTCTCGGGCATCGTGACCGGCGTCCTGCTGGCCGTCGCGCGCATCGCGGGTGAGACCGCGCCGCTGCTGCTGACCAGCTTCGGCAACGGCATCACCACCTGGAGCCTGACGGATGCCATGGGCAGCCTGCCCATCGCGATCTACCAGCAGGCCAATTCCGGCTTCCCCGACCTGATCCAGATCGCCTGGACCGGCGCGATGATCGTCACGCTCGGCGTCCTTGCCATCAACATTCTCGCGCGCGTGCTGCTGCGCAAGCGCAACTAGGAGAGAGACATGTCCACCACGGAAAGCGCTGCCGGCAGCAGCTTCGGCGGCATGACCGCCAAGAGCGATGCGGTCCTGAACACCCATTCGCGCATCTCGGTGCGCGACCTGGACTTCGTCTATGCGCCGGGGCTGCCCAAGGCGCTGAAGCAGATCCAGTTCGACCTGCCGGATCGCCAGGTGACCGGCATGATCGGCCCCTCGGGCTGCGGCAAATCCACGCTGCTGCGCGTGCTCAACCGCATGTACAGCCTCTATCCGGGCCAGACCGCGACCGGCCAGGTGATGATGGATGGCAAGAACCTGCTGGACGCCGATGTCGACCTGAACATGCTGCGATCGAAGATCGGCATGGTGTTCCAGAAGCCCACGCCCTTCCCCATGACCATCTACGAGAACATCGCCTTCGGCGTGCGCCTGCACGAGAAAATGAGCAAGTCGCAGCTCGATGAGCGGGTGGAATGGGCGCTGTCGCGCGCCGCCATCTGGGGCGAGGTGAAGGACCGGCTGCAGACCAATGCCATGGGCCTCTCCGGCGGCCAGCAGCAGCGGCTGTGCATCGCGCGCTCCATCGCGGTGCGCCCGGAAGTCATCCTGTTCGACGAGCCGACTTCGGCGCTCGACCCGATCTCGACCTTGAAGATCGAGGAGCTGATCGACGAATTGAAGCGCGACTTCACCATCGCCATCGTGACGCACAACATGCAGCAGGCCGCGCGCTGTGCCGACCAGGTGGCCTTCTTCTACCTGGGCGAATTGATCGAGATCGCGCCCGCGGCCCAGCTCTTCACCGCGCCCAAGCACCCGAAGACGCAGGAATACATCACCGGCCGCTTCGGCTGAGCCGGGGGAGATACAAAATGCCCATGAGCGACATGCCGAGCCATATCGTCAGCTCCTACGAAGCCGACCTCAAGCGCCTGCGCGACATGATCGCGCGCATGGGCGGGCTGTGCGAACGCCAGGTGGATGACAGCACCACCGCGCTGATCCGCCGCGACACCGACATGGCCGCCGAAGTGGTGGTGCGCGATGGCGAGATCGACGCGCTGGAGCGCGAGATCGAGCAGTTCTGCGTGCGGCTGCTGGCGCTGCGCCAGCCGGTGGCGGCGGATCTGCGCCTGATCATCGCCTGCATGAAGATCAGCCAGGACCTGGAACGGATCGGCGACTACGCGCGCAACGCCGCCAAGCGCACCATCGTCATCGCCGGCCAGCCGCCATTCGCCTCGATGAACGGCTTCCAGCGCATGGCCCGTATGGTGCAGGAGAATTTGAAGGGCGCGATCGACGCGCTGGTGCAGCACGATGCCGCCAAGGCTGACGAGGTCTGGGCGGCCGATCAACCCATCGACGACATCTACAACGGCATCTTCCGCGAATTGCTGACCTTCATGATGGAAGACCCGCGCAACATCACCGCCGCCACGCACCTGCTGTTCATCGCGAAGAACCTGGAGCGCATCGGCGACCACGCGACCAACATCGCCGAGCGCGTGCACTACGCCGTCATCGGCGAGAACCTGGCGAACGAACGGCCCAAGGGCGACAATTCCGCCTATGCGGTCGTGCGCGCGCCCGAATAGGGGGAAGCACCATGCCGGATAGTTTTGGCACCATGGCCAAGCCCACCATCCTGGTGGTGGAGGACGAAGCGCCGCTGCTGACGCTGCTGCGCTATAACCTGGAAAAGCAGGGCTTCCGCGTCGAGGAAGCCACCGACGGCCAGGAAGCGCTGATGAAGGTGGCCGAGGGCAAACCTGACCTTGTCCTGCTGGACTGGATGCTGCCCTCGCTCTCAGGCATCGAGGTTTGCCGGCAGATCCGCCGCCGCCCGAACACGCGCGACCTGCCGATCATCATGGTGACGGCCCGCACCGAGGACCAGGACAGCGTGCGTGCGCTCGACATCGGCGCGGATGACTACGTCACCAAGCCCTTTGCGGTGGAATCGCTGATCGCGCGCATCCGCGCGCTGCTGCGCCGCTCCGGCACGGTGCCCACCAAGGGACAGTTGGTATTCCACGACATCACCATGGACCAGGACGCGCATCGCGTGACGCGCAATGGCCGCGCGCTGCATCTGGGGCCGACCGAATACCGGCTGCTGGAGTTCTTCATGTCCCATCCTGGTCGCGTGTTTACCCGCGAACAATTGCTGGATGGCGTGTGGGGCCGTGACATTCATGTGGAACCGCGAACGGTTGATGTGCATATCCGGCGCTTGCGCAAGGCGGTGAACGCGGATGGCGAGGCGGACATCATCCGCACCGTGCGCAGTGCCGGCTATTCGCTCGATATCGAGAGCGACTGAAGCGCCGCTGCGAAGGCGTGCGGGCCACGAAAGACGCGCGCACCGCCTTGTAGCATGAGGTTGTCGGCCAGGCCGAATGCTTCCACCAGCAGCCCGTCGGGCGCCACGCGCGCGGCGTAGTCGCGCGGGTCTTCACTCCAGGCCACCACAGGGCGCCCTAGCGCGCGCATGAAGCCCATTTCCCATGCCGTGCCGACATCGGCCGAAGGCCCGCGGAAGGGCGTGATGTTGGCGACCATCGCATCGCAACTGCGGATATGCGCCTCGTTCGCGGCGAAGATTCGCTGCCATTCCGGCGCATCAGGCAGCGGGCCGGGAGCGGGGTCGAGCGGGAAGACGCCCTCCAGCCCGAGCCGCGCGCATTCTGCCTTCATGCGCGCCGCGCGCGCCGACGCATCGGCGAAGAAGACATCAGGACCGGCGAGATACACGCGCATGGCGCCTTCAACATCCCCGCGTGCGGTTGTGCAAGCCCGGCGCTTGCGCGCATAAGCGGTGCGATGGCTCGCTTCGGTATTGATTTTGGCACCACGAACAGCGTCGTGGCGAAGGCGGGCGGGCAGACCATTAGTCTCGGCACCGATGACGTGTTCCGCTCCATCCTGGCCTTCCTGGGCAGCGCGGGGCGGCATGTGGCCGGCCCCGCCGCGGCTGAGGCCTATCTCGACGACCCCGAGGCTTGCCGGCTGATGATGTCGTTGAAAAGCCATCTGGGCGAGCCCAGCCTGCGTGACACGCTGGTCTTTGGTCGCTCGATGGCGTTGGAATCACTGATCGCCACCTTCCTGCGCCATCTGCTGGCCGCCGCCGGCGTGCCCCCGGGCGCGGCCGTCACCGCGGGCAGGCCAGTGCGTTTCGTGGGCGGCCGTGCCGATGACGCGCTGGCCGAATCCCGCCTGCGCGCCGCCTTCGCCCAGGCCGGCATCAGCGATCTCGTGCTGGCACTCGAGCCTGAGGCCGCGGGCGCGCGCTTCGCCGCCGGGCTGACGCGGCCGGCCAGCGTGCTGGTCGGTGATTTCGGCGGCGGCACCTCGGATTTCTCGGTGCTGCGCTTCACCCCCGGCGCGCGCGCGGTGGCACTGGGCCATGCCGGCATCGGCGTCGCCGGCGATGATTTCGACGCCGCCATCCTGCGCCATGCGGTGGCTCCGCTGCTGGGGCAGGGCGGTGAATACACGCCCTTCGAACAGCCCATGCCCATCCCGGCCGCCTATTTCGACGGCTTCCAGCGCTGGCATCGCCTGGCGCAGATGCGCATGCCGAAAATGCTGCGCGAAATCGCCGATGTCGCGCGCCGTTCCAATGTGCCGCGCGAGCTCGACATGCTGCGCATGCTGATCGAGGACGAGCAGGGCCTGGCGCTGAACGCCGCCGTGGTCGCGGCCAAGCGCGCGCTGTCCACCGCGCCAGAGGCGCGCTTCACCTTCCACCACCGCGACATCCACATCGAGCGCCACATCACCCGCGCCGAATTCGAAACCTGGATTGCGCGCGACATCGCGCGCATCGCGACGACCGTCGACGCCGCGCTGGCCGATGCAGGCTGCACCGAAGCGGATATCGACCACGTCTTCCTCACCGGCGGCAGCGCTTTGGTGCCGGCGGTGCGCGCCGTCTTCGAAGCGCGTTTCGGCGCAGCGCGGCTGGCCGGCGGCGGCGAATTCCTCGCGATCGCCGAGGGGCTCGCACTGCTATGACCCTGCTGCCCTTCATCCTGGGCATGCTGGCCGCCTTCGCGCCGCTGGCGATCGACATGTACCTGCCCGCCTTGCCGGTCATGGCCACCGACCTTGGCGGCGATGCGGCCGGCGCGGAGAAGACGGTCGCGGCCTATTTCCTGGGCGTGGCGCTGGGTCAGCTGGTCTATGGGCCGCTGACCGACCGGCTCGGCCGGCGCGGTCCGCTCTTTGTGGGCGTGGGTGTGTTTGTCGCGGCCTCCCTTGCGTGTGCGTGGGCCGCGGACATGCAACAGATGATCGTGCTGCGCTTCATCCAGGCGCTGGGCGGCTGCGCGGGCATGGTGGTCACGCGCGCGGTGGTGCGCGACCTGTCCGACCGCATCGACCCCGTCACGCTGATGGGCCGTCTGATGCTGGTGATGGGTGTGGCACCCATCCTCGCTCCGCTGCTGGGCACGGTGGTGGCCGGCCTGTTCGGCTGGCGCGCGATCTTCGTCTTCCTGGCGCTGTTCGGCGCGCTCTCAGCGGTGCTGGTCATCTGGCTGCTGCCCGAGACCCACGCGCCGGAGCGCCGAATCCGCCGCTCCCTGCGCGAGATCATGGCCGACTATATGGGCCTGCTCGCGGATTGCCGATTCACCGCGCCAGCACTCGCCGGATCGGGCGCGATCGCGGGGATGTTCGCCTATATCGCGGGCTCGCCGGCGGTGTTCATGGGCGTGCATGGCATCGGGCCGGATGCCTATGCGATCTGGTTCGGCGTGAATGCGGCGGCTGTCATCGGCGGCGGCCAGGTGGCCGGCCCGCTCGCCGCGCGGCTGGGTGCGGCGCGGCTGTTCGGCGGCGCGCTGCTGGCGATGCTGGCGCTGACCGCGGCGCATCTCGCCGCCGTGCTGGCGGGGGCGCATTTCCTGGTGCAGTTCGCGCTGCTGTTCGGCTATCTCGGCGTTCTTGGTGTGGTGCTGCCGCTCGGCACGGTGCTGCCGCTGCAGCATTTTCCGCGGCTCGCGGGCACCGCATCGGCGCTGTTCGGCACCTTGCAGTTCGGCCTGGGCGGTTTGGCGGGCGTGACGCTGGGCCTGTTGCAGAACGGATCCGCCTGGCCGATGGCTGCCGTCATCCTGGGCTGCATCGTCCTGGCCGGGCTCAGCTGGCTACGGCGTTGACAGCGCGCCCCGCGCGGCGCGAGCAACGGTTGACAGCACGGCTCGCTCACCGCGAGGCGCTGTTGACAGCACGGCTCGCTCACCGCGAGCCTTGGGGGCATGACACACATCCTCCGCCGCGCGCTGCCCGCGCTGCTTGCCACGCCCGCGCTCGCGCAATTCGCGCGGCCCATCCGCTTCATCGTGCCCTGGCCGCCGGGCGGGCTGAACGACCTGGTGGCGCGGCACTTCAATGACCGGGTGGCGCAGGCGCTGGGGCAGTCCATCGTGACAGATTTCCGCCCCGGCGCGGGCAGCCGCATCGGTGTGGCCGAGATCGCGCGCGCGCCCGCCGATGGCAGCGTGATCGGCATGGGCAATCTCGGCCCGCTGACGATCTTCCCGCATCTGGACCGTACGCCCAGCTATGATGTGGCGCGCGATTTCGCGGCGATCTGCATGTTCGCGGCCTCGCCTTTGGTGCTGGTGGTGAACAATGCGCTGCCCGCGCGAAGCCCTGCGGAATTGCTGGCCCGCCCGGGCGGATTCAACTATGCCTCGGTGGGTGTCGGCACGGCGCAGCATCTGATCTTTGAGATGCTGCGCGGCACCCAAGGCGCCCCACCCGCCTTGCAGCACGTGCCCTATCGCGGTACGCAGGACAGCCTGATCGCGCTGATGCAAAACGATGTGCAGGCGATGTTCGATGCGCTGCCCTCGATGCTGGCGCCGATCCGCGGCGGGCAGGTGCGTGCGATGGCGGTCACGACGCCGCAGCGCGTGCCGCAGCTGCCCGATGTGCCGACGCTGATGGAGCTTGGCTTCGCGGTGGAGGTGGCGACCTGGTACGGTCTGGTCGCGCCCGCGGCGCTGCCCGCGTCCATGCAGTCGCGGCTGTATGAGGAATACACGCGCGTCTCCCAGGCGGCCGATACGCAGCGCTTCCTGGCGGAACAGGGGCTGATCTATCTGCCCAATGCGCCAGGCGAATTCGCGCGCAGGGTCGCCGCCGAAAGCGCGCGCTGGGGGCAGATCATCCGCGCCAACAGTATCCGGCTGGAAGGGTAGGGCAGATCGCGAGGGCCGCTTGCGCCCCGACGCGTGAAGGTGCCCGTCAAACGCGTCACGCCCGGCCGCGCCCGCGCAGCGCGCGCCACACCTCCGCCAGCCCCACCAATTGCTGCCGCAGCCAGCCGCCGCCCACATAGGCCACCGGCGCCGTGGGGTCGCCCGTCCGCGGATAGGAGGCACGGTTGAAATCGGCGGTGCGGAACACCCAGTCCCACACCGGCAGCAGCACCGCGTAGTTGCGCCCCTGTTGCCCCACGCTGAGCACGCCATGATGCAGCCGGTGGAAGCGCGGTGAGACAACAAGACGCTCACCCACGGCGCCGAAATCCACGCGCGCATTGGCATGCGAAAGACTCTCCGCCAGGCGCAGCACCATCAGGATGATCGGAAATTGCCCCGGCGGCACGCCGATCAGCACCGCGATCCCCGAGACCCAGGCGGCGGCGATGATATCGTCCAGCACATGGTTGCGGTCATCGGTCCAGAAGGTCATCGCGGTCTGCGCGTGATGGATGGAATGCAGCGCCCACCACCACTGGAATCTGTGCTGGAAACGGTGGCGCCAGTATTCGCCGAAATCCAGCACCACGATGTAGATGGCCAGCGCCAGCAGCGGCATCTCGCGCAGGGCGGGAAACAGGTTTTCGATGGTCGGCGGCACCCAGCCGCTATCGGCGATCCAGCCTTCGATGCGGGTCTGAGCGGTAACGAAGACGATGAAGCCCAGCATGGGCAGCAGCCCGAGCCGCACCAGCAGCGTGTAGATCACATCGGTGCGGATCAGCCGGCCTGGCTGCGCGGGTTCCACCGGGCGCCAGGCCTCCAGCGGCCGGCAGACCAGATACACGACGATGACCTGCAGACAGCCAAACACAAAAAAGTCCAGCCAGTCGAAGGCGTCATCGGCCCATGCCATCAGACCCAGCCGGTAGAAGACCGGCTGCACCGCATGCTCGAACAGCAACGCGGGGAATTGCGCGTAGAGATCGACGGCCCAATCCATCAGATGCCCTGCGCCGGCAGGGGGGCGAAGCAGAAGCCGCGCGCGATCAGCCCGTCCAGCAGCGCGTCGAAAATGCCGGCGAAGGGTTCGGCGCGGCTGCGCACGCCCCAATGCATCACCAGCACCTCGCCATCGCGGATATTGGCCAGGTTCCGGCGCAGCAGCGCGGCATTGGGGTGCGCGGCCGACGGCAGTTCGTCGCCGAGGAACCCATTGGCGGTCCAGCCCTGGTGGCGCAGCCCGCAGGCGGCGGCCATGCGTCGCGCCTCGGGCGTTACGATGCCGCCCGGGGCGCGCCACAGCGGCAGCACCGTCGCGTTCGGCACCATGGCGCGCAGGGCTTCGATAGGGCGCGCCAATTCGGCGCAGAGGCCGGCCTGCTCCAGCGTCTCGCCACCCTCATTGCGGCGCGAGACATAGCGCGTGCGCCCCGGTCCCGCATCACCCGTGAAATACCAGTGGCGCCAGGTATGGGTGGCGAAGACATGGCCCTCGGCCGCGCGGGCGCGCCAGAAGGGCGCCCAGGACGCCTCCAGCTGGCGGTCGCCGCGATGGGTCTGTTCATTCGCGATGAACAGCGTGGCGCGCACGCCGCGCCGGCGCATGGCCTCGGCCAGCTGTTCGGCCTCGCGCGACCAGCCGGTGTCGATGGTGAGGTAAACCGTGGCGCGGCAGGATTGCGCGATGGCGGGCGTGGCAAGACCAAGTGCCGCCAGTGCCAGGCCACGCCTGCCGATCATGAACCGGGGCCGGCGATGGCCGCGGCTGCGCTGGGCGCCGGTGGCGGCTCGCCCCTGCGGCGTGGCGTGGGGCTAGGCCCAGGGGCCAGCGAGGGTGGCGCGGCCATGACCGGCGGCGGCGGGCGGTACGGGGCGGGCTCGCCCAGCCGCGCGCTCAGCGGCTGCGACAGCGGCCGGCTGCCGGAGACAGCGCCAGGCAGGATGGAGGCGAAATCCGCGCGCATCCCCTCGCGGCGCGGCATCACGAAGATGCCGTGAGGGCTGCGGCCGACGCGGGCCTGTTCCATGCTCCCGGTCCGCGGGTCGAGCACCGCGACGCGGCCGATCCAGCGCTGCGTGACCCAAAGCCGCCCTTCGGGGTCGAAGGCGATGCAGTCGGGGCCGCCCTGCACATCGAAGCGGCGCACCACTTCCAGCGTATCGGCATCGATCTGCCAGACGCCCGATTCCACCCGCGCGGTGGCGTAGAGGAAGCGCCCATCGGGTGAGGGCATCACGATATGAGCCCCGCGCCCCACTTCGAAGGCAGGGGTGACGGCCTGGGTCTCCGGGTTGATCTGCACGAACTGGTTGTTGCCCATCAGCCCCACCAGCAGCCGGCCGCGATGCCAGATGATGCCAGCGGGGTCGGGGCCCACGCGCACGGTCCAGGCGGGTTCGCGGCGGCGCATGTCGATAGCCACCACCTCGCCGCTGCCTTGCAGCGTGACATAGACCATGCGGCTGTCGGGGCTGAAGGCGACGTGGCTGGGCTTGTCGGGTTGGCGCATGCGCACCAGCAACGCCATGGTTCCGGCGTCATAGATGTCGATCTGGTCGCGCCGCAGGCTGGCCACCACCAGGTAGCGGCCATCGGGGCTGTATTCGAGGTGATAGGGGTTGGAGATGCGCTCGCGGCGCAGCACTTCGCCGGTGGCCGGCTCCATGAAGATCAGCTCATTGCCGCCGGAATCGCCGATCACAAGCGTATTGCCGTCAGGCGTCAGGACCAGGTGATGCACTTCGCGCAGCACTGGGATGCGGCGCAGTTCGGTGCGGTCGCGCGCATCGATCACGCTGATCGTGGCGTCGCCGGAATTCAGCACATAGAC
>JAPLOK010000464.1 GCA_026400775.1 Alphaproteobacteria bacterium
TCAGCGCGCGCCAACGCCCGCTCTCGCAAATCGTCTGAGTATGGCCGCATCCCCGCTGGCCTCCTGTCCAGCAGGAAGCTTGAATCAGAAACTCAGCCGCGCCGGAATCCCGATTCTATCAAAAGACAGCATGCTCTAGGGCCCAGGAAGCGCTCATTGGGCAGGCCAAGGACTGTGGCGCGAGAGATGTCAGTGATGGGCACGGAGGGCTCGCGCACGGGCAGCGCGCAGCCGCCGAGGGCTGCGAGGGAGAGCAAGGAAGCGCGGCGAGTCAATGACATCACGGGGCGGTGACATGGAATGAGCGGGGGGGTCAATAGACGGTTTGAAGATGCCGTCACCCGGCCGTGATCGCGTCCCACACCGCCAGCGCTTGGCGCGTTTCCGCCACGTCATGCACGCGCACCCAGGACACGCCGGCCGCAGCGCCCGCAATGGCCGCGGCGATGCTGCCGGGTATGCGCGAAGCAGGCTCGGGCGCGGGCGTGATGCGATGGATGAACGACTTGCGCGAGGCGCCCAGCAGCACCGCATGGCCATGCCGCACCAACGCCGGCAGGCCGCGCAGCAGGGCCAAGTTATGCGCCAGCGTCTTGCCGAAGCCGATGCCGGGGTCGAGGCAGATATCGCCGGGCGCGACACCCGCTTCGCGCAGGGCGGCGGCGCGGGTCAGCAGGAATTGCGTGACCTCGGCCAGCACATCGGCGTAGTCGGGCGCGTCCTGCATATGGCGCGGATCGGTGCCCAGCATGTGCATGATGATCACCGGGCAGCGCGCCGCCACCGCCACGCGCAGGGCTTCGGGATCATGGCGCAGGGCGGTCACGTCGTTCACCACGCGCGCCCCGGCATCGAGCGCCGCGCGCATGGTCGCGGCATGGCGCGTGTCGATACTGATCGGCGCGTGTGGGGCCAGTGCGCGGATCACCGGCACCACGCGCGCGATCTCCTCCGCGGGGGGCACCGGCGCCGCCCCGGGGCGGGTGGATTCACCGCCGATATCCAGCATCTCCGCGCCGGCCTCCAGAAGCCGCAGGCCATGCGCAATGGCATCGCGCGCCATACGCCCATCGCCCGAAAAACTATCGGGCGTGACGTTCACGATGCCCATGATGCGCGGCGGCGCCTGGTGCGCGAACATGCAAAAGGGCGGAGGCACCGCCCCCGCCCTTCCCGGCATTTCGGTCATGTCAGGCCGAAGGCTGCGGCGCGAAGCCACCGGCATCCGGCCGCGGCGTTGGCCGGCCCGAGGAGGGCACCGAACCACGCCCGGTGGGTGCGACGTCATCGGGCCGCACGCGCACCACCGTCTCGCCGCGCATCACCGTGCGGATCTCATCGCCCGACAGCGTCTCATGTTCCAGCAGGCCCTGGGCGATGCGTTCCAGCTCGTCGCGGTGGTCGGTCAGCAGCTGCGTGGCGCGCGCATAGGCGCCGTCGATGATGCCGCGCACCTCGCCATCGATCAGCTGCGCGGTGGCTTCCGACACGTTCTTGGACTGCGTCACGCTATGGCCCAGGAACACCTCCTGGCTGTTATCGCCATAGGCGACCATGCCGAGCTTGTCGGACATGCCCCATTCCGTGACCATCATGCGCGCCTGGTTGGTCGCCATCTTGATGTCGCCCGAGGCGCCGTTGGACACCTTGTCGGCGCCGAAGACGATCTCCTCCGCGACGCGGCCGCCCATCGCCATGGCGAGTTCGGCCAGCATCTTGGACTTGTGCTTGGAATAGCGGTCACCGGGCGGCAGGGACATCACCAGGCCCAGCGCGCGGCCGCGCGGGATGATGGTGGCCTTGTGCACCGGGTCGCATTCCGCCTCGTGCATCGCGACCAGCGCGTGGCCGGCCTCATGATAGGCGGTCATGCGCTTCTCGTCCTCGGACATGACCAGCGAACGCCGCTCGGCGCCCATCATCACCTTGTCCTTGGCGGCCTCGAACTCGGCCATGCCCACGGTGCGGCGGCCGGTGCGCGCGGCCAGCAGCGCCGCCTCGTTCACCAGATTGGCCAGATCAGCGCCCGAGAAACCGGGCGTGCCGCGCGCGATCGTCTTGGGTTCCACATCGGAGGCCAGCGGCACCTTGCGCATATGAACCCGGAGAATCTTCTCGCGCCCGTTCACATCCGGGTTCGGCACCACGACCTGGCGGTCGAAGCGGCCGGGGCGCAGCAGCGCGGGGTCCAGCACGTCCGGCCGGTTGGTGGCCGCGATGATGATGACGCCTTCGTTGCTCTCGAAGCCGTCCATCTCCACCAGCATCTGGTTCAGCGTCTGCTCGCGCTCATCATTGCCGCCGCCCAGGCCCGCGCCACGATGGCGGCCGACGGCGTCGATTTCGTCGATGAAGATGATGCAGGGCGCGTTCTTCTTGCCCTGTTCGAACATGTCACGCACTCGCGATGCACCCACACCCACGAACATCTCGACGAAGTCCGAGCCCGAGATGGTGAAGAAGGGCACATTCGCCTCACCGGCGATGGAGCGCGCCAGCAAGGTCTTGCCGGTGCCCGGCGGGCCTACCAGCAGCACGCCCTTGGGGATCTTGCCGCCCAGGCGCTGGAACTTCTGCGGGTCGCGCAAGAAGTCCACGATTTCTTCCAGCTCGGCCTTGGCCTCGTCGATGCCGGCGACGTCCTCAAACGTGACGCGACCCTGCTTTTCCGTCAGCAGCTTGGCCTTGGACTTGCCGAAGCCCATGGCGCGCCCGCCGCCGCCCTGCATCTGGCGCATGAAGAAGATCCACACGCCGATCAGCAGCAGCATCGGGAACCAGGAGATCAGGATCTGGAAGAGCGGGTTCACCTCGCTCTCGATCGGGCGCGCCACGACGCGCACGCCCTTCTCAGTCAGGCGGCCCACCAGGCCAGGGTCGGACGGCGCGAAGGTGCTGAAGCCGCGGCCATCGGTCAGGGTGCCGGAGATGTTCGGCCCCTGGATGGTCACGTCACGCACCTGGCCGCTCTGCACCTCGTTCAGGAAGTCGCTATAGGCGACCTGAAGCTGTGCCCGGCCCGATGGCCCGGAAGCCGGCTGGAACAGGTTGAACAGGGCCACCAGCAGCAATGCCACGATGACCCAGAGTGCCAGGTTGCGACCGAAATTGCTCAAGACGCGACGTTCCTTATTCCCGGCGGGAGACCGGATTGACCCCTAACATAGGGCGTTTTGTCGGCCAGCGAAGGGCTGAGTTTCACTGCCCCGACGATTTCCGCCAATCCCCCGCCGCGACAGGCCCGCCAAGCGGCGCGAAACACAGCCCCGGCATCGCTGGCCCGATCCCCAGATGCGGCACCGCGCACAGCACGCCATCGCGCATGATCGCCGGCAGACCGGCCCGCAAGGCCGCGGGCCCCGGCCCCGCGACACCCGGCCCCAAGGCCCCGAGCATGGCGCCGGGCAGCGCCTCATCCAGCATGAAGCGCCCATCCCAAAGCGCGCCGGCGGTGGCGGGAATGGGCGGCGCGCAAGCCCCGGGTTCACGAAGAAGCCAGCCATCCGCCCGCCACCAGGCGCCGGACAGCGTGCCCTGGCCCCGCGCGAGCAAGGCGGCCACTGCCTCGGCCGGGGGCGGGTGCGCGGCACCACCCACCACCCGCAGCAGCCGGCCCAGCAGGGCGCGGGCGGTGGCGTCATTGCCCAAGGCGGCACGGTCCAGCCGCGCCGCGCCATGCGGGTAGAGGGCGCCCGCGGCAGCGAAGCGCGCGGCCAGCGCGGCCTCGGCCCGGCCGCGCGCGCGGCCCAGCGCGGCGGCGGCGGTGGCCAACGCATCCACCGCCGGCGCTTGCAGCCCGGCGCGCAAGGCGGCACGCGCGAAACGCGGGTCATGGTTGGACGGGTCACGCACCGGCTGCAGGCCGGCGGCAGCGCAGACCGCCTCCAGCGCCGCCGGCGGCACATCCAGAAGGGGGCGCAGGATCATCGCCTCGGCCGCTGCGCGCGCCGGTGGCATGGCCGCCAGCCCCGCCCTGCCGCTGCCATGGCGGGCGCGCAGCAGCACTGTCTCGGCCTGGTCGCACCGCTGATGGCCGAGCAGCAGCCAGGGCGCGCCCTCCTGCCCGCAGGCCGCCAGCAGCGCGGCATGGCGCGCCACGCGCGCGCGCTCCTGCAAGGCGGGGCCGGGCGGCAGGCGGAGGCGCAGCACCCGCGCCGCAATGCCCTGCCCTGCCAGCATGGCCTGCACATGCAGGGCCTCGGCGCCGCTTTCGGCGCGCAGCCCGTGATCGACCACCAGCGCCAGCAGCCGCGCGCGCCCCCAGTCGCGCGCCAGCAGCACCAGAGCCAGGCTGTCCGGCCCGCCCGAGACGCCGAGCGCGACCAGCCCAGGGGGCGGGCCGAAGCGGGCCATCAGGCCAGGGAAATCAACCAGACTTATATTCACCCAGGGCCGGCGCCGGGCGGTCCACCGCCGGGCGCTCTCCATCGAAGCTGATCGGCAGGCCGACCAGCGCGTAATCCTCGCCAGGCACCGGGCGCATCTGGCCGAGTGCGTGGAACTGCGCATCCTCGGCCAGTTCCTGCACTGTGTTGATGGGCGCGCAGGGCACGCCGGCGGCTTCCAGCGCGGCCAGCCATTCGGCGCGCGGGCGCGCCTTCAGCAGTGCGGCGATCTGCGGCAGCAATTCCGCCTGGTGGCGCAGCCGCGCGCGGTTGGTGGCGAAGCGTTCGTCCTCCAGCCAATCCTCGCGCCCGCACAGGGTTGCGAATTTGCGAAACAGCCGGTCATTGCCGCAGCAGATCAGCACCGGCCCATCGGCCGTCTCGAAGCCCTGATAGGGCACGAAGGAGGGATGGCCCGAAGCGTGCCGGATCGGGGTTTCACCCTTGTTGATCCAGCCCGATAGCTTCTGCCCGGCCCACATGGTCGCGGTCTCGAACAGCGAGGTGTTGACCACGCCGCCCTGCCCGGTGCGGTTGCGTTCGGCCAGCGCGGCGAGTGCGCCGATCACCGTCCACATGCCGGTGCCCTGGTCCACCACGGAGGCACCCATGCGCACCGGCGGGCCATCCGGGTCGCCGGTGATCGAAGACAGGCCGCAATAGGCCTGCAACAGCGGTTCATAGCCGGGGCGTTCACGCAGCGGGCCGGCATGCCCGAAGGCGCCCATTTCGCAATAGATCAACCGCTTGTGGCGCGCGGTGACGGCGGCGGCGCCGATGCCAAGCTGCTCGGCCGCGCCGGGGCGCAGATTATGGATCAGGATATCGGCATCGGCCAGTTCGGCATGCAGTGCCGCCACACCTTCCGCCGTCTTCAAATCCAGGACCAGGCTGCGCTTGCCACGATTAAAGTCCTTGAAGATCAGCGCATCGCCATCACGGAAGGCCGGGCCCATCTGGCGGGCGTCATCGCCGCCATCGGGCTTTTCGACCTTGATCACGGTGGCGCCGAGATCGGCGAAAATCGCGCCGGCAAAGGGGCCGGCCAGGACCTGGCCGAGTTCCACCACCTTGATGCCGGATAGTGGTTTGGAAGTGCTCACTCCGGTTCAATCCCCGCCTGGCGCACGGCATCGCGCCAGCGCTCGATGTCGCGCAGCAGGAAGGGCGCGAAGCGCTCCGGCCCCCAGCGGCGCATGATGGACCCATCGCCCGAGAGGCGCTCGACCATGGCGGGCCTGGCGGTGATCTCCTCCATCGCCGCGACCAGCCGCGCCAGCACCGGCGCGGGCAGGCCCGCCGGGCCGAACATGCCGGTCCAGGTGGTGATGATCATCTGCGGGAATTGCTCGGCGAGTGCCGGCACATCGGGCGTGATGGTCAGGCGCTCGCCGCTGGTGACACCCAGCGCACGCACCCGCCCCTCGCGCAGTTGCGGCAGGGCGGTGGTGGAATCGAGCACCATGTAGTCCAGCCGGCCCGCGATCACATCCGCGATCCCCGCCGGGTTGGCGCGATAGGGCACATGGGTGGCCTCGATGCCGGCCAGATGCGCGAACATCGCCGCCCCCACCCGCGCCGAGGCGCTGCCATAGCCACTGTTCAGCCCCCCCGGCCGGCCGCGCGCATAGGCCACCAGTTCGGCCACGCTGCGCGCCGGAATACCGGGATGGATCACCAGGAACATCGGCCCTTCGGAGACCAGGAAAACCGGGGTGAAATCCGTCGCCGGGTCATAGGGCAGCCGGCGCAGCAGCGCGGGGTTCGATGCATGGGTGGTGTTGGCGGTGTAGAGCAATGTGTGGCCATCGGGCCGGGCGCGGGCCACAGCCTCGGCGCCCAGCACGCCATTGGCGCCGCCGCGATTATCAACGACCACCGGCTGGCCGAGCAGTTCGGACAGCGGTTCGGCAAATTGCCGCGCGCGCAGGTCGGTGGCCGCACCGGCTGGGAAGGGCACGACCATGCGGATCGGGCGGTCCGGCCAGGCCTGCGCGAAGGCCGGAGCGGCAAGCGGGATGGCGAGGAGCGTTCGGCGCGTCAGCATGCCACGCAGCGTGGCGCCGCGCGGGGCTACCTGCAACCCGCGCGCTGCCGCTACCTGCAACCCGCGCGCTGCCGCGCGGCCGCCGCCGCCTGCTGTTGGCCCTGCGACAGGTTCTGGAAGTTGGAGCGAAGATCACCCAGCGTGTCACACGCCTCGCGCCGGTTGTTCAGCGCGGAGAAGGAATTGGCCAGGCCGATCAGCGCGTCAGGCGCGCGCGGGCCGGTGCGGGCGCGGGTGAAGGCTTCGTTATAGGCGATCGCGGCATTGCCGAAATCGCGCCGGCCGGTGAGCGCATCGGCCAGCAGCATCTGCGCATTCACCGCTTGGGCGGCGGCGCGGGATGCGATGACCTCACGCGCGGCGGCTTCTGCTACGGGATATTCCCGGCGTTGCAGCGCGGCACGGCCCTCGGCAATGGCGCGTTCGGGCGGGCGGGGGCCGGCGGCGGCGGGCGCCGCGGGGGGTGTGGGGGCCGCGGGCGCGGTTGGGCGCGGCGTGTTGTTGTTGGCGGCGGGCGGTGCGGCCGGGCGCGCGGGGGCGGCACCGCCACCCTCGATGCGCTGGAAGCGGAACTCGGTGTCCTCGTTCAGCTTGCGCACATCTTCGGCGAGGCGGCGGTTGCGGTTGTCCAGCTCATCGATGCGGCCGCGCATGCGGCGCACCTCTTCCTCCAGGCTGCCCACACGCTCGAGCAGTTGCGACAGCACATCGCCCGAGGGCGCGCGGCCGGTGGGGGCCGGCGCCAGCGCCGAACCGCCGCCGCGCTGGGCGCGCAATGCCTCGATCTCCTGGCGCAATTGCAGGAGCTGGTTCTGCAGGAAGATGCCCTCACGCGTGTCGACCTGGGCCTGGGCCGGGGCGGCCAGGACCAGGCACAGCGCGAAGGCCAGGCGCCGCATGGTCAGCGGACCGGCGCCCCGCGCGCGCATTAGCGCACGACCGTCACGGCGCGGCGGTTCTGCGCCCAGGCGCTCTCATCGCTGCCGAGTGCTTCGGGGCGGTCCTTGCCGAAGCTGACCGTCTGCACACGGGCCTGCGAGACGCCGTTGGCCACCAGGATGTCGCGCGCCGCATTGGCGCGGCGCTGGCCGAGGGCGAGGTTGTATTCGCGCGTGCCGCGTTCATCGGCATGGCCCTCGACCGTGACCTGCACGGCGGCGTTCTGCTGCATCCAGCGCGCCTGTCGTTCCAGCACCGGCCGTTCGCCGGCGGCGACGACAGAGCTGTCGGACTGGAACAGCACCCGGTCACCGACATTGGCGCGCAGATCTTCCTGGGAGCCGGGGCGGATGGTGTTGCCCGCGGCGCCGCCGCCGGTGGTCGCGGCGGTCTCGGGCTCCGAGGAGCAGGCGGCGAGCAGCGCCATGGCGGCAAAGGCGGTGAGGAGCTTGGGTGCGGGCATGGGACACTCCTGGGTCATGATGCGTTGCAGCATGCCCTAGCCAGAGAGGGTGGCGGCATCAAGGCAAAAGCGTGTCACTGATTGCAACCCTGGTTTGCGGGGGGTGCCGGCGCGCCCCCTCGCTTTTTTAACCCCGCGCGCACGGCGCGCGGCGCCGCCCATTAGGCATGACAACCCGCGATGCCCTATGCGCGGCGTAAGCCAAGCGCGCGTAGCGCGCGCGTCATGCCGGAGGCGTGCCTTCGGCACGACGCGTCTGAGGGCATAATAATACTACGCGCTCTCGTACAACCGCGTCAGGCTGAATTCCCGGTGGCCCAGCAATTCCGCCGCCGTCAGCTCGCCATCGGCGGTGCGCAGCATGCAGTCCAGCAGCGCCTCACCGGCATCGTCCATGTTCATCCGCTTCTGCACCAGGCCGGTCACGTCCACATCGATGTGTTCGCTCATGGTCCGCTGCGTGCGCGGATTCGCCGTGATCTTGATCACCGGCAGGATCGGGTTTCCGATGACATTGCCCTGGCCCGTGGGGAAGAAATGCACCGCATAGCCGGAGGCCGCGCACAGCGTGACCATCTCGGCGGCCGCGGACGACGAATCCATGAACCACAGCCCGCTGCCAGTCGGCGCTTCCGCCTTGTCCAACACGCCATCGACCAGGCACTTCTTCCCGATCTTCTGGATATTGCCCAGCGCCTTTTCCTCGATGGTGGTCAGGCCCCCTTCGATATTGCCCTTGGTCGGCTGGCTTTCGGACAGGTCATTGGTCTTGTTCGCCTCGATCATGCGCTGGTAGCGGTCGAACATCGCCTGGAACTGGTCGCGGATTTCCGGCGTGCGGCAACGCGCCGCCACCAGATGCTCGCCACCCGTCAACTCGCTCGTCTCACCAAAGACCAGCGTATTGCCGTTCTCCCACAGCTTGTCGAAGGCATTGCCCACTGTCGGGCAGGATGCCAGCCCGCTCGTCGTGTCGCTCTCGCCGCACTTCGTGCTGACCCACAACTCCACCAGATCGGCGCGCGTGCGCCGCAGGCGCGAGGCGTGCTTGACCATCTTGTAGGCCGCGCGCGAGGCGCTCGCGATGGTGTTGATGTCGCCATTCTGCTCAATGGCGAAACCCTCGACCGGCTTGCCGGACAGCGCGATCCCCTCGACGATCTTGCCGGTCCAGCCCGGCTCGATCTCGATCACCACCACGCCCGCCACATTGGGGTTGCAGCCGCAGCCGATCAGCGTGCGGAAATGCAGGTCCAGGTCGGCGCCGAACTGCAGGCGCCCATAGGCATGCGGGATGGCCAGCGCGCCCTTGATGTTGTTCGCCACAGCCTCGGCCGCCGCGTTCGACAGGTCATCAACCGGCAGGATGATGACGTGGTTGCGCACGCCCATGCGCCCATTCTCGCGCCGCCAGCCTTCGAAGCTGCCCTTCAGATCCATTCCCATGGTGCTTCCCCTTACCAGCGCTTCGTCTTGACGTTGTGCACGTGCAGATGCTCGCCCGGCGCGATATCCGCGACCGCGCGGCCGATATCCACGCCATACTTGATGATGGTCTCGCCCGCCTTGATCGGCTTGATCGCCAGCTTGTGACCGATCGGGATGTCCGACTTGGCGTCGAACTCGATCATCTTGTCCTGGTCCATGATCCAACCATTGATCCGGTTCGACGCGGTCAGGCCTTCCACCACCACCACGCCCACGGAATCGCCTTCGTCATGGACGATGAAATGCACCGTCATCGGCAGGTTTCCCCCTTGTTCTGCAAAGCAGGCAGCCTAGCCCCCAAGGTGCCGGCTGCAAACCCACCGAAGGCCGCACAGCGAGCCTCCGGCAAAAGCCAGGCTTGGAAACGCGCGGGGCTGCCCTTGCACGGCCGGCCCATACCCTGGCACACGCATGCCTCGGACCCGGGCCACAGGAAGAGTGATGCCAGCCTTGCGCGAAGACGATGATACGGCCCGTTCGCAGCAGCAGCACTTCGCGCAGGACGAA
>JAPLOK010000450.1 GCA_026400775.1 Alphaproteobacteria bacterium
TCCGGGCGGCTGACCTGGGTGGCGGATGGCGCGATTTCGACCAAGGCCGACATGCCGCTGCCGGAGCGGTTGACCATCATCTATAGCGGGCTTGCCGCATTGTTGGCGGAATGGGCGCCTGATGAGGCGGCTGTGGAGCATACCTACGTCAACAAGAACCCGGCCGCCGCGCTGAAGCTGGGGCAGGCGCGCGGCGTGGCGCTGTTGGCGCCGGCGATGGCGGGGCTGCCGGTGGCCGAATACCAGGCGATGGAGGTCAAGCGCGCCGTCGTCGGCACCGGGCATGCGGCGAAGGAGCAGGTGCAGGATATGGTGAAGCGCCTGCTGCCGGGAGCAAGGATGTCACGCGCGGATGCGGCGGATGCGTTGGCGATTGCGATCTGCCATGCGCATCATCGCGGCACGCGGGCGGCGCTGGCGCGCATGGTAGGCGTTTGATGGCGCCGCCGATTCAGACCTGCGGGCTACGCCCTCCGGTCATCGGAGGCTCAGCGTGATCGCGGCGCTGACAGGGCGTGTCGATTCCGTGCACGATGGTGGCTGCGTGCTGGACGTGAATGGCGTGGGCTATCTGGTCGCGTGCAGCCGCAAGACGCTGGACAAGCTGACATCGCGCGAGGGCGCGCAGAAGCTGTTGGTCGAGACGCGAGTTTCGCAGGATGCGATCACGTTGTTCGGCTTTGCAGATGCGGCGGAGCGCGAGGCATTTCGCGCGCTGATCGAAGTGAAGATGGTGGGGCCGCAGAAGGCGCTTCAAGTGCTGTCGGGCCTGGACCCGACGGGGCTGGCGCGCGTGATCGCTGGCAAGGAACGCAAGCGCTTGGCCGAGGTGAAGGGGTTGGGTGCGGCCACCGCCAACCGCATCATCGATGAACCAGCGATGCAGAAATGGGCCGTGGGGCGCGCGATGCCGGAGGCTGATGGCGTGGGTGCGGTGGACATCATCCCGGCAGGCGGTATCGAGCGCGATGCGGCGTCGGCACTGGTCAACCTGGGCATGAAGCGCGCGGAAGCCGAGGCGGCAATTGCGCGCGCCGCGAAGCGGCTGGGTGATGAAGTGACTCTGGACGCGCTGATCCGCGATGGCTTGAAGGAGTTCGCGCGGTGAGCGAACGCCTGAGCGACCCGGAGAAGCGCGAGGAAGACGGCAACGACAACGCGCTGCGGCCACAGACCTTGGCCGATTTCACCGGGCAGCGGGTCGCCTGCGACAACCTCTCCATCTTTATCCAGGCCGCGCGCGTGCGCGGCGAGGCGCTGGACCATGTGCTGCTGCATGGCCCGCCCGGCCTGGGAAAGACCACGCTGGCGCAGATTGTCGCGAAGGAGATGGGCGTGGGGTTTCGAGCCACCTCCGGCCCGGTGCTGCAACGCGCCGGCGACCTGGCGGCGATCCTGACGAATCTGCAGGCGAATGACGTGTTGTTCGTGGACGAAATCCACCGCCTGCAACCGGCGATTGAAGAAACCCTCTACCCCGCGATGGAGGATTTCCAGCTCGACCTCATCATCGGCGAGGGGCCGGCGGCGCGCACCGTGCGCA
>JAPLOK010000423.1 GCA_026400775.1 Alphaproteobacteria bacterium
CCAGCGACGGTCGGAATACGCGGTCCGAAATCCATCAGATAGGCGCCCATCGCGGCCGTGGTGCGCACGCGCATGCCGAGTATTTTTCCGTGTGCATCGAAGGCCATTTCCGCCTCCGTCACATGGTCGCGGCCATGCGGGTCGCACAGCATGGTCTCGGTACGATCGGCGCGCCATTTCACCGGCCGGCCGAGCCGTTTGGCCGCCCACAGCACCATCGCGGATTCCGGAAAAATCTTGCCGCGCAGGCCGAAGCCGCCGCCGACATCGGGCGAGATCACCCGGATCTTGGCCTTCTCCACCTTGAAGATGAACTGCGCCAGCGCGTCGCGCACGCGGATCACGCCCTGGGTCGGGCTGGTCAGCGTGTATTGCCCGCTGGCCGCGTCGTACTCGCCGAGTGCGACGCGCGGTTCCATCGGGTTGCCGACGACGCGGTTCTGCACCAGGCGCAGCCTGCTGGTCTTTGCCGCCTTGGCGAAGGCGGCGTTGGCCATGTCCTCGCGCCCGTTGGACCAGAGGACACAGGTGTTGCGCGGTGCTTCATCCCAGATCTGCGGCGCGCCTTCGGCGGCGGCGGCGTCGGTGTCGGTGATGCTCGGCAACACGTCGTAATCGACCATCACCAGCTCGGACGCGTCCTGCGCCTGCAGGCGCGTCTCGGCCAGGATGATCGCGACCGCATCGCCCACCAGCCGCGCGCGATCGCCGGCTAGAATGGTGCGGGGGGGTGCCACCAGCTTCGTGCCGCCCTTGCCCGGCACTTCAACCATCACCGGAAACAGGCCAATCCCATCCTCGGTGGCGTCCGCCTGCGTCAGCACCATCAGCACGCCGGGTGCGGCGCGCGCCGCCGCTGTATCGATCGAGAGAATCCGCGCATGCGCATGTGGGCTGCGCAGCACGACCATATGCGCCTGGCCGTCGCGATTCATGTCGTCCGTATAGGTGCCGCGACCGGTCAACAGCCGCACATCCTCCTTGCGACGGACGGGCTGGCCCATGCCGAAATTATCCATGATGATGCTCCCGCGATGCTGCGAGCACCCTATGGCGTGCGGCGCGGTTGTGAAGGGGGGAAGCGATGCGTTTTGAACCGGTCAGCCTGCCGGCGACGGCAGGGGCCTTGCGGGCAGAGGTGCGCGCCTTTCTGGCGGGGCATCACTGGACGCCTACGGTACGCGCACGCTCGTGGATGGGATTCGACCGCGAGTTTTCCCGAGAGGTCGGCCAGCGCGGCTGGATCGGCATGGTCTGGCCGCGCGAATATGGCGGTCATGCTCGCAGCGGGTTGGAACGTACCGTTGTGCTCGAGGAAATGCTCGCCGCAGGCGCTCCAGTCGGTGCGCATTGGATCGGTGACCGGCAATCGGGCCCACTGATCCTGCGGCTGGCGAGCGAAGAGCAGAAGCGCCGTATCCTGCCCGGCATCGCGCGCGGCGAATTGGCCTTCTGCATCGGCCTGTCGGAACCCGAAGCCGGCAGTGATTTGGCCGCCTTGCGCACGCGTGCCGAACGCACGCCCGGCGGTTGGAAGCTGAACGGGCGCAAGATTTGGACCACCTTCGCGCATCTGTCGGACTACATGATTGCCCTGGTGCGCACCTCGGCAGCACCTGAGGGCGGCTCGCGCCACGCCGGCCTGTCGCAATTCCTGGTGGATTTGCGCCTGAGCGGCATCTCGATCCGCCCCATCCACGACATGCTGGGCGAGGCAAGCTTCAACGAAGTCACCTTCGATGATGTGTTGTTGCCCGAAGACGCGCTGTTGGGCGCGGAGGGCGCGGGTTGGGCGCAGGCGACGGCCGAACTGGCCTATGAACGCAGCGGGCCGGATCGGTATTTGTCGTCCTTCCCTGCGCTTGCGGCCGCGGTTGATCCGCTTCGAACGGTGCCTGGCGCGGAGGCGCCTTTGGGCCGCATGGTCGCGCGGCTCGCAACGCTGCGGCAGATGTCGCTCTCCATCGGCGGCATGCTCGAGCGTGGTGAACAACCGGCGCAGGAAGCGGCACTGAGCAAGGATGTCGGCAATGATTTCGAACAGGCGCTGCCGGAGGCGATTCGCGCGCTGATGGAGCCGGACGACATGCCGCATGACCTGCGCGCGCTGCTCGACGATCTGGCGCAGCTCGCACCCACCTTCAGCCTGCGCGGCGGCACGCGAGAAATATTGCGTAGTATCATTGCGCGGGAGCTTGGCCTGCGATGAGGGAGATCATCCTGGAGCAGGTCGAGCGCCTGCTGGACGAACATGGCAGCGCGGCCGTGCTGCGCGGCGTGGAGGCGGGCGAGTGGCCCGCGCCGCTCTGGAATGCTGCGGAGGAACTGGGCCTGCCGCTGCTGCTGGTGCCCGAGGATGCCGGCGGGATTGGCTTGGGCTGGGCCGACGCGGCCGCGGTGTGGCAGGTGTTGGGCCGCCATGGCGCGCCGGCGCCGTTGGGCGAGGGCATGCTGGCCAATGCGCTACTGGCGGCGGCCGGCATTGTACCGAGCCCGGGTTTCGTCACGCTCGGTACGCAGGCTGCGCCATTCGGGCGTTTCGCGGCGCAGGCCCTGCGGCATGATCGCGGGCATGTCGCGCTGCATGCGCGCGATGGGCATGTGGCGCACAGCAATATCGCGCGCGAACCGCGCGATCGCATCACGCCCGGCCAGCCCATTGCCGAGGGCGGCCTGCCTGCGCCATGGGGTACGCGCGCGCCGCGCCTGTCGCTGGCCTTGCTGCGGGCTGCGCTGATCACCGGGGCTGCGCAGCGCGCGCTGGCGCTGGCGGTGGATTGGGCGAATACGCGCAAGCAGTTCGGCCGCGCCATCGGCAAGTTCCAGGCAATGCAGCAATCGCTCGCGCAGGTGGCGGGAGAAGTGGCTGCGGCTGATGTCGCGGTGGCGACGGCCGCACGCGCAGTGGATGCGCGCGGGCTGCATGCGGCCGCCTTCGAGATCGCCTGCGCCAAGGTGGTGGCCGGCGAAGCCGGGCATGTCGCGGCCGCCCGCGTGCACCAGGCCTTCGCCGCCATCGGCATCACCGAGGACCATGAACTGCACCATTTCACACGCCGCATCTGGGCTTGGCGCGACGAGGCCGGCAGCGAACGCGCCTGGGCGGCGGAGCTTGGCCGTACGGCCTTGGTGCGTGGCGGCGCTGCATTGTGGTCCGACATCACCGGAAGGGACATCACATGAGCTTCATTCTGCGCGAGGATGCCGATGGCATCGCGACACTCACCCTGAACGCGCCCGCCAAGCGCAACGCCATCGGCACGCGCGAGGAATGCGAGGAGGTGGCCGCGATATGCCGCGCGATCGAGCGCGATGACAGCGTGCGCTGCGTCATCCTGACCGGCGCGGACCCTGCATTTTGCGCGGGCGGCGACCTGAAGGGGATGCGTGATCGTGCGGGCATGATGGCCGGCAACGGGCCGGCCGATATGCGCGAGAATTACCGGCGCGGCATCCAGATGATCCCGCTCGCGCTGCATGAATTGAACGTGCCGACGATTGCCGCGGTGAATGGGCCGGCGATCGGTGCTGGGCTCGATCTGGCCTGCATGTGCGACATGCGCATCGCGTCGGACAAGGCGCTTTTCGCCGAGAGTTTCATTCGCGTCGGCATCGTGCCGGGCGATGGCGGGGCGTGGTTGCTGCCGCGGGTGGTTGGCATGTCGGTGGCCTGCGAAATGTCCTTCACGGGCGACCCGTTGAACGCCGAGGAGGCGCGCGCGGTGGGCCTGGTCTCCCGCGTGGTACCGCATGCCGATTTGATGGCAGCGGCGCGCGCCCTGGCCGCGCGCGTCGCGAAGAACCCGCCGCAGATGCTGCGCATGACCAAGCGCCTGCTGCGCGAGGGGCAGCACACCCGGTTGTCCTCGCTGCTGGAGATGTCGGCGGCCTTCCAGGCGATCGCGCATGAGACGGCGGACCATAAGGAAGCGGTGGCTGCCATGCTGGAAAAACGCGCCCCCCATTTCACCGGACGTTGAAAACCGCGCGGCTGTGCTGCATATCGGCGGCACAACCCGGAGGTATGACGATGCGTGCGTTCCTCGCTGTGATGCTGTTGGCGATGCCTGCCATCGCCCAGCAAGATCGCCCGCCCACCGATGCCCAAGCGCGTCAGCAGGAGCGCATGCGGCAATGCAATGCCGATGCGCGGCAGAACAACCTGGCCGGCGAAGCCCGACAGCGCTTCATGTCCGCCTGCCTGGCCGGGCGGCCGACCGGGAACTGACCGGCTGCGCCTACTCGGCGCGGATATTGGCGGCGCGGATCACCTCGGCCCATTTGGCGCGATCCTGCGCGATGGTGGCGCGGAAGCGCGTGGGATCATCCATGATGATCTCCATCGCGTTCTCGGCCATGCGCCGCTGGAATTCCGGGTTGCGGCCGACCGAGTGCAGCGCCGCAAGCCAGCCATCCCGCACCGCCGGCGGAATGTTTCCCGGCCCCGCTATGCCGAACCAGGAATTCACCGCGAAGCCCGGAACCACCTCCGAGATCATCGGCACATCGGGCATCAGCGGCGAGGCGCGCGCCGCGCCATAGGCCAGCGCGCGCAAGCCCCCTTGGCGAATCTGGCCGAGGAATTCGGGCATGTTGCCCAGCATCATGTCCACCCGGCCGGCCTGCATTTCCACAATCGCCGGCGCGCCGCCGCGGAACGGCACGTGCAGGAATTCCACGCCGGCCGCGCGCGCCAGCATCTCGGCGGCCAGATGCTGCGAGGTGCCATTGCCGGTGCTGGCATAGGTGATGCCGCCGGGCCGCGCGCGGGCGGCGGCGACGATGTCCTGCACGCTGCGATGCGGGCTGTTCGGGCCGACCACCAGCATGTTGTAGACATTGGCCACATTGGCGATCGGTGTGAGGTCGCGTTCCGAATCGAAGGGCATGCGCACGCCGGGTGTCACCGGCAGCACCGAGGCCAGCGCCATCGGCATCAGGAACACCGTGTGGCCATCGGGTGCGGCGCGCGCCACCACCTCGGCGGCCAGCATGCCCGAGGCGCCGGTGCGGTTCTCCACCACCACGCGGTTGCCCATGATCGGCGTGAGGTATTCGGCCAGCATGCGCGAGAGCAGGTCGCAGGTGCCACCGGGTGCGAAGCCGCAGAGCAGGCGTACCTCACGTTCGGCCAGGAAGACGGGTTGGGCAGCGGCCGGGAAAGCCAGCAGCAGGGCCAGCAATACGCGCTTAAACATAGCCGGGTCCTTCGATGGCGGGGTGGGCGATGAGCCAGTCTTCGTCAATCTCGACACCGATACCCGGCGCCTCGTTCGGCAGCACGCAGCCATCGGGGCGGATGCGCCAGGGCTCGCTGCCCATGGCGTCGCGGAACAGGTTGTTGGTGCTGATATCGGCCTCGAAATACCCGCCATTGTCGATCGCGGCGAGCAGATGGATCGAGGCCGCCTGATTGATGCCTGTCATCGACGAATGCGGGTGGAAGGGGATCTTGAAGGCGCTGCCCATGGCCGCGATCCGCAGGCATTCGGTGATGCCGCCGGACTTGGACAGGTCACCCTGCCAGATGCGGATCACGCCGTCCTCCAGCACGCGGGTGAATTCGAAGCGGGTGAAGTGGTTTTCGCCGGCGGCCAGCGGCGTGCGCCCGAAGCCGGCTGCGGCGCGATACTGGTGGTGGTCATGCGCGGGGAAGGGTTCTTCCAGCCAGCCGATCTTCAGCGCATCCATCGCCGGCATCACACGGCGCACATCTTCCAAGGTGTAGCCGATATTGGCATCAGTCAGAATGTCGAGATCATCGCCATGCGCGCGGCGCGTCGCCTCCATCCGCGCGATGTCGGCGGCGACCGTATCGCCCACGCGCAGCTTCACCGCGCGGTAGCCGGCCGCCAGATGCGGCGCCATCTCGTCCAGCAGCGCCGCCGGTTCCTGATAGCCGAGCGAGACACCGCCAGCATAGGCGGGAATCGGCCGCGACGAGCCGCCCAGCAGCCGGTAGAGCGGCCAGCGCGCGGCCTTGGCGCGGATATCCCATAGCGCCATGTCGATGCCGCTCATGGCCAGTGAACAGCCCGCGCCCATGCCGTGCGAGGCAAGCTGGTACTTGTAGATTCGCGCCCAGATGCCGGTCGTGTCATGCGCATCCATGCCCAGGATCAGCTGGCGCAGCGTGGTCTCGATCAGCTTGGCGACGGCGGTGTGCGCGCGGCCGTGATGCGCCTCGCCCCAGCCGATGATGCCGTCCGCGGTCACCACCTTCACCATCACGGCATCGCGCTTCACCGCCTGGCCGATGCCCAGGCGCGGGCCGCCGGCGGGGAGGGGGAAACTGGTGGGGTAGGCCTTCACCTCGACGATTTTCATGCGTTCGTCCTGTTGTTGCTTGGCGCGTCCGGTGGAAGGCTGACACTTCGAAGCCGGAGGCTCAAGCATGACCGAATTGGTGCCCGCGACGATGGAGGCGATTGCCCGCTGGCAGGGTGTGGATTGCCCGAATGCGGCCGCGCGACATGGCCTGGGCGAAATGGAAGGGCTGATTGCCGCACTCGCCGCGCTGCGCGGCACCATGACGTTCGAGGAGGAGCCGTCCGGCTTCGATGCCGCGCTGCGCGAATGCGCCGAGCGCACATCACCGCGGACCGGCGCGGCCGCAGCACCAGCGCCACGTGGCACGCTGTCGATGACCGAAGCTGCCGATGCGCTGGCGCGCGGCGAGACCACCACCGAAGCACTGGTGGAAGCGGCCCTCGCACGCATTGCCGCGCATGACGGCGCGGTCAACAGCGTGATCCGCCTGGACGCCGATGCCGCGCGCGCAGCCGCCCGCGCAATGGACCAGGCCCGCGCGCAGGGCAGGGTGCTGCCGCCACTCGCCGGCGTGCCGATGATGCACAAGGACATGTACTACCGGCAGGGTCGCGTCAGCACCTGCGGCAGCCGCATCCGCCGCGATTGGGTGGCGCCGCGCACTGCCACTGTTCTCGCGCGCCTTGATGATGCCGGTGCCATCGACATGGGCACGCTGAACATGGCCGAATTCGCGCAGAACCCCACGGGCCACAACGCGCATTTCGGGCACTGCCATAACCCCTGGAACCTGCCCTATTGCACAGGTGGTTCATCATCCGGCTCGGGGGCCGCGGTGGCGGCGCGCTTCATCACCGCGGCGCTCGGCTCGGACACAGGCGGGTCGATCCGCCTGCCGGCCACGATCTGCGGCGTGACGGGGCTGAAACCCACACAGACACGCGTGCCGCGCACGGGCGTGATGCCGCTGAGTTTTTCGGCCGACAATGTCGGGCCGCTGGCTCGCACGGCGCGCGATGTCGCGCGCTTCATGCGCGTGATCGCCGGCCGCTGCGCCGATGACCCGACGAGTGCGCACGAAGCCGTGCCTGACTACGAAGCCGCACTCACCAACGACATCCGCGGCCTGTCCATCGCCGTGGTGCAGGACTGGTTCTTCGACGGCGCGGATGCAGAAGTGGTGGCCGCCTTCGATGCCGCACTCGATGTGCTGCGCGGACTTGGCGCGCGCAGCACCCGCATCGCCGTGCCGGAAATGGCGGCTGTCACCGCCTATGGCGCGCTGCTCTCGCGCGCGGAAGGTGCGGCGATCCATGCCAATTGGATGCGCGATGTGCCGCAGGACTACGCCATCCATCTCTCCTCGCGGCTCTATGGGGGCTATGCAATACCGGCCTCGCTCTACCTGGAGGCGCTGTCGCGCCGTGGCCCCATCCTGCGCGCCTTCTGCGCCCGCGCGCTGACCGGCTACGACCTGGTTGCCACACCCACGCTGCGCACGCGCGTGCCGACGCTGGCCGAGACCGACATAGACGCGAACCCCGAGAACTGGTCGCGCTTCATGGCGGTCTCGGCCAATACGCGCCCCTTCAACTATCTGGGCCTGCCCACGATCAGCATCCCCTGCGGCTTCGACGCGAATGGCCTGCCCATCGGCCTGCAACTCTCCGGCCGTCCCTTCGCCGAAGCCCGCGTGCTGCAGGCCGCCGACGCATTTCAGCGCGCCACCGACTGGCACCAGCGGGAACCCGCGCTGTGACCTTCATCGGCCAGTCGCTGCGCCGCTTCGAGGATCAGCGTTTCCTCACCGGCCGCGGGCGCTATGTCGCGGATATGGAGGTGCCGGGCGCGCTGTGGCTCGGCGTGGTGCGCAGCCCGCATGCACATGCGCGCATCCTCTCCATCGTGGCGCCCGGCACTGTGTTCACCGCGCGTGACATTCCGGGCCTGCTGCCATGCCCGGCGGCGATCGGCGTGCCGATTGCCATGCGTGAGCGTCCGGTGCTGGCCGATGGCGTGGTGCGGCATGTCGGCCAGGCAGTGGCCTTCGTGGTCGCGGAAACGCCGGAGGCGGCGCGCGATGCGGCGGAAGCGGTGCAGGTGGAATACGACCCGCTGCCGGCCGTGATCGACCCGCTCTCGCCCGATGCGGAACAGGTCTTCGACTGGCAGAAAGGCGATGCCACCGCGACCGATGCGGCATTCGCGCGCGCCACCCATGTCACGCGCCTGGCCATCCGCAACCAGCGCGTCACCTGCGCACCCATCGAGCCGCGCGCGGCCATCGCCTGGCCCGAACTGCGCCTGGTGGTGAACGGC
>JAPLOK010000340.1 GCA_026400775.1 Alphaproteobacteria bacterium
TTTCAAGCGCGCCGGTGGAACTCGCCGCCGAAACGCAGGTGGAGGATATCCTCGCGACCTTGTCGCAGGGCGCGCCGCCGCGACTGGTGGTGATCGATTCGATCCAGACCATGTGGACGCAGGAGGTGGAGGCCGCGCCAGGCACGGTGACGCAAGTGCGCGGCTCGGCCCAGGCGCTGATTCGCTATGCCAAGACCAGCGGGGCCTGCCTCATTCTTGTCGGCCATGTCACCAAGGACGGCCAGATCGCCGGCCCGCGGGTGGTGGAGCATATGGTCGACGCGGTTGCCTCCTTCGAAGGCGACGGCGCGCGCCATTTCCGCGTCTTGCGCGCGGTCAAGAACCGCTTCGGTCCCACCGACGAGATCGGCGTCTTCGAGATGACCGGCAGGGGACTCGCGGAAGTCGCCAATCCTTCCGCGCTGTTTCTAGCCGGCCGCGACGCCAATGCCGCGGGCACGCGCATCACCGCGCAGGTGATGGGCCGCCCGGTGGGCCTGATGTTCGGCTGGGAACTCTCGCAGCACCCCTTCCTGACGCGCGAGGCTTTCCGCGAAGTGGCGCATCTGCCGCTGCCCGAACGCATCGCCGCGCTGCGCGACCCGGCGCGCCGCGCGCGCATCCTGGCCGAGCCCACACACGACGCCGGCCTGCGCGCGCGGCTGAACAACTACGCGCGCATCTACAGGCTGACGATGGACTACGAACCACCGCCCGAAGCCAGCGTGGCAGCCACCGCCGCGCGCGAAGGCCGCGCCCCCGAAGACCTCTGCTACGACTGGATGCTCGAACATGACGGCCAGGCCATCCTGAACCGCCCGCTGCTGAACTATGCCGATGGCCACCTGGACACCATCCGAGAGATGATGACCCACCCGCATACGCTGATGGGCCTGGGCGATGGTGGGGCGCATGTCGGCTATATCTGCGACGCCTCGGCACCCACGCATATGCTGACGCACTGGTCGCGTGACCGGGCGCATGGGCGCCTGCCGCTGGAATTCGCGGTGAAGCGGATCAGCGGGGACAATGCGGCGGCACTCGGCCTGCATGACCGTGGCGTGCTGGCGGCGGGGCGGCGGGCGGACATCAACATCATCGACATAGATCGCCTGGCGCTGCATCGCCCCTCGATGCGCTATGACCTGCCCGCCGGCGGCAAGCGCCTGGTGCAGGGGGCGGATGGCTATGTGGCGACCATCGTCGCCGGCGAGGTGGTGCGGCGTGAGGGTGTCGCCACCGGTGCACGTCCTGGGAGGCTGGTGAAAGCATGAGTGCCGACGATTCACGCCTGCGGGCCGCGCCCTTTCACGATCGGAGCCAGGACCATGCATGACCTGATCATCAAGGGCGGCGCCATCATCGACGGCACCGGCGCAGCACCGCTGGAAGCCGATATCGCCATTGATGGCGAACGCATCACCGAGATCGGCCGCATCACCGCCCCCGCGCGCGAGACCATCGACGCGCGCGGCCTGCTGGTCACGCCGGGCTTCGTCGATGTGCACACGCATTATGACGGCCAGGCGGTGTGGGACAGCCACCTGGCCCCTTCCTCCTGGCATGGCGTGACCACCGTGCTGGTCGGCAATTGCGGCGTCGGTTTCGCGCCCTGCCGCGCCGCTGACCGCGACACGCTGATCGCGCTGATGGAGGGCGTGGAGGACATTCCCGGCCCCATCCTGCACGAAGGCCTTAATTGGACCTGGGAGAGCTTC
Source organism: Alphaproteobacteria bacterium (assembly GCA_026400775.1). Classification (GTDB taxonomy): domain Bacteria; phylum Pseudomonadota; class Alphaproteobacteria; order Acetobacterales; family Acetobacteraceae; genus Rhodovarius. Next base: position 1,719 of record JAPLOK010000340.1, read on the forward strand.
CCGCAATACCTCGACGCGCTGGAGGCCCGCCCGCGCGATGTCGATCTGGGCACGCTGCTGCCGCATGGCGCGGTGCGCGTGCATGTGATGGGCGAGGCCGCACTCCGCCTGGACGACGCCACGCCCGAACAGATCGCACGCATGCGCGAGATCGCGCGCGAGGCCGCGGCCGCCGGGGCTTTCGGCGCCTCCACCAGCCGCACCATCAGCCACAAGACCCTGGCCGGTGACCCCACGCCCACCCTGCGCGCGCAGGAGGCCGAGTTGACCGCGCTCGCCCAGGGCCTGACCGATGGCGGCGGCGGGTTGCTGGAAATGGTCTCCGACTGGAACACGCCTGACCCCGCCACCGAATTCGCCATGGTCCGGCGCATCCATGCGGCAACCGGGCGCCCCATCCTGTTCAGCCTGACCGCGCGGCATGACCGCACGGAAGCCTGGCGCGAACTTCTGGCCTTGTCGGATGCCGCGGCGGCCGAAGGTGCCGCCATCCGCCCGGTCTTTCCGCCGCGCCCCATCGGCATTCTGCTGGGCCTCTCGGGCAGCCAGAACCCCTTCGCCGGTTGCGATGCCTACAAGGAGATCGCGCAGCTGCCGCCAGCCGCCCGCGCCGCCGCCATGCGCGAGCCGGCTCGCCGCGCCCGGCTGCTGACCGAGGACCGCATCAGCGGCTCCTCCTTCCCGCTGATCACGCGCCTGTCCTGGGAGCGCATGTTCCCCTTCGGCGAGCCGGCCAACTACGCGCCCCCGCGTGAGGCCAGCATCGCAGCCCAGGCCTTGCGCGAGGGCCGCGCGCCGGAGGAGGTCGCGCTCGACCTGCTGACCGCCGATGACGGCGCGCAATTCCTGTTCGCGCCGCTGACCAATTACGCCAATTATACCCTGGCAGCCTCCGCCGAATGTCTGCGCCACCCCAATGCGCTGGTGGGCCTGTCGGATGGCGGCGCGCATGTCGCCTTCATTTCGGATGCCTCGTTCCAGACCTTCGTGCTGACCCATTGGGCCGAAAACGGCTTCGCCCTGCCCGAGCTGGTCCGCCGGCTCACCTCGGACCCCGCGCGCGCCATGGGCCTGTCGGACCGTGGCCGGCTTGCCACCGGCCTGCTGGCGGACATCAACATCATCGACCAATCCGCACTGGCCATCGGCGCCCCGCGCATGGCCCATGACCTGCCCGCCGGCGGCAAGCGGCTGCTGCAACCGGCGCGCGGCTATCGCGCCACCATCAAGCGCGGCCGCGTCACCTATCGTGACGGTGCGGCGACGGGCGCGTTACCGGGGCGATTGCTGCGGCGATAGCGGCATTGCCCCCTTCCGGGGCGGGGGCGGGCCGGCCTATCTCGACCATGCGCAGCCTCAACCCTTTCGGTGGCGGCGGCGGCAGCAGCGGCACCGCTTCGGGCTATGACCTGCAGGAACTGGTCACCAGCGCGCCGGTCTTCGGCGAATTGGTGCGCGCTGCGGGTGCCTGCCAGGTGCCGGTCTCGCTCTCCTCACAGGACCGCGCGGCGCGGATCGAACAGGCGGCGCTGGTCGCCATCCGCCGTCAGGGCGGCGAGGCTGCCTGGAACCAGTACCTGCAAAGCGTGCAGCCGCCGCCCGCGGACCCGCGCCGGCGTGGCCAGGATCGTGCCGCCTGGTGCGGCGGCAAGCGGCTGGATATCGAGCGTGCCGACAGTTTCCTGGCGGGTGCGGAAGGCCAGCGCCTGGCCGAGCGCGCCGACAATGCGCGGCGCGCGCTGGGCCAGTAACGTCAGCCGCCGAGGGCCGCCTTCACCATCGGCCCGGCCTTGGCCATGTCCAGGCTGGCGGCATGCTTGCCCTTCAGCGCCGCCATGACCTTGCCCATATCCTTGATGCAGGTGGCTCCCGCCTCCGCCACGGCGGCTGCGACGGCGGCGGCCATCGCCGCATCATCCATCTGCTGCGGCAGGAAGGCCTCGATCACCGCGATCTCGGCCTCTTCCTTGGCGGCCAGTTCCGGGCGGTTGCCCTGGGTGTAGAGCTCCACCGATTCACGCCGGCTCTTGGCCATGCCGCGCAGCATGCCCACCAGCGCCGCATCATCCGGCAGGGGACCGGGGCGGGCGGCGATCTCGGCCTCCTTCATCTTCGAGATGATCATGCGCAGCGTCGATGTGCGCGCGGCATCGCCCGCCCGCATCGAGGCCTTGAGTTCTTCGGTGAAACGGGTGCGCAGGTCCATGGCTCTTCCTCCGGGCGGGGAGCGGGTTTGCACCGAAGCGCCGCCCGCGCCAACCCCGCTACCGGATCGGCGGCGCGTAGATCAGCCCGCCCTGGTTCCATAAGCCGTTCAGCCCGCGCGCCAGGCCGATGGCACTGCCACGGCCGAGGTTGCGCTCGAAGATCTCGCCGTAATTCCCGCCGGCGCGGATGGCGTTATAGGCCCAGCGGCGGTCGAGCCCCATCATCGGGCCATGATCGCCGGAATTGCCCAGCAGGCGCCGGATTTCCGGGTTCTCACTGCGCAGGAAGCCCTCGGCATTGGCCGCCGTGATGCCGTTCTCCTCGGCGATCAGCAGGGCGAAGAAGGTCCAGCGCACGATGTCGAACCACTGGTCATCGCCATGGCGCACCACCGGGCTGTGCGGCTCCTTGCTGATGATCTCGGGCAGGATCACATGGTCATTCGGGTTGACGAAGGTGCTGCGCAGCCCGGCCAATTGGCTGGCATCGGTGCTGTAGGCATCGCAGCGGCCGGCGATGTAGCTGCGCCGGCCCTCCTCATTCTGCTCGAACACCACGGGCGAATACTGGATACGGTTGCTGCGCGCCCAATCGGCCAGGTTCAGCTCATTGGCGCTGCCGGCCACGACGCGGATCGAAGCGCCATTCAACTGCGATGCCTGGGTCACCCCCAGCCTGCGATTCACCAAAAATCCCTGGCCGTCATAGAAATTCACCGCCGTGAAGTTCAGGCCATTGGCGGTGTCGCGCACATGCGTCCAGGTGGTGGTGCGGATCAGCACATCCACCTGGCCGGCCTGCAGCGCGGTCAGCCGCGCCTGGGTGGTCAGCGGCACCCAGCGGATCTTGGTGGGATCGCCCAGCACGGCAGCAGCCAAGGCGCGGCACAGGTCATTGTCGATGCCGCGATACTCGCCGCGGCTGTCGGGCATGGAAAACCCCGCCGCCCCAGTGCTGGTGCCGCAGACCAGGATGTCGCGCGCGCGCACGGCGGCCAGGGTCGGGCCGGCGCTGGCCATGGATTGCGCCATGGCGATGCCCGGCGCGACGGCCGCGACAACGGCCAGCAGCAGGTGCTTGAGCATGTCTTGTCCTTCCTCGTTGCCGCAAGCATGGGCGCGCGCCGCACCGCCGCGCAAGGGTTGACGCGCGGCGGGGTCGGCATGACGCTGCGCCTGCAAAACGTCCCAGGACCCAATGGCCGCACCTGCC
>JAPLOK010000269.1 GCA_026400775.1 Alphaproteobacteria bacterium
ACTCGCGGGCCGGCACGCGGGCATAGGTCTCGCCCACCAGGTCGCGCAGGCGGGCTTCCTCGCAATCGCCCGCCACCACCAGGACGGCGTTGGAGGGCGCGTAGCGGCTGGCGAAGAATTCCAGCATGTCGGCCCGCGTGATGGCGCGGATCTCGTCCATCCAGCCGATGATCGGCCGGCCGCGCCAATGCTGCGCGCCCCACATGGCGGCGTCGAAGGACTCGCGGAAGCGGCTGCGCGGCTGGGATTCCACCACCTGGCGGCGTTCCTCGATCACCACGCCGCGCTCGGCCTCGAATTCGGCGGGGTTGAACAGCGGGCCTGCCATGCGGTCGGCCTCCATGCGCATCATCAGCGCGAGGCGCGAGCTTTCCACATGCTGGAAATAGGCGGTGGTGTCGCGGCTTGTGAAGGCGTTGTCCTGCCCGCCCTCGCGCGCGACCGCGCGCGAGAACGCGCCTGTGGGCACATTGCTGCTGCCCTTGAACATCATGTGTTCCATGAAATGCGCGATGCCCGACAGGCCGGCCGGGTCCTCACCCGAACCCGCGCCGTAGAAGACGTAATGCGCCACCACGGGTGCCCGCCGGTTCTCGGCCAGCACCACGGTCAGGCCATTATCCAGCCGCCAATGCTTGGCGTTGAACAAGGGTCGTTCGCTGGGTGTGGCGGCGCGCGCCACGGGTATGGCCACGGGCGCGGCCAGGATGGGGGTGGCCAATGCGGCGGCCAGGCTTGTGCGGCGTGTCATGTCAGGCATCAGCGAACAACATGGCCCCTGCTGCGTGGTTTTGGAATGGCGGGATGGCAGCATTTCCCGGCACCGCGCAGAATGCCCCCACAAACACGGAGGACGACGCCATGCAGGCAGCCTGGTGGGAGCGCAACGGCCCCGCGCGCGAGGTGCTGGAACTGGGCGAGATGCCCACGCCGCAACCCGCTCCGGGTGAGGTGCTGGTGCGTGTCATGGCCAGCGGCGTGAACCCTTCGGATGTGAAGTCGCGCATTGGCCGCGCGCCTGCCTTCCCGCGCATTATCCCGCACAGCGATGGCGCGGGCGTGATCGCCGCCGTCGGCCCGGGCGTGGACCCGGTGCGCGCGGGTGAGCGCGTCTGGCTGTGGAACGGCCAATGGCAGCGCGCGCATGGCACGGCCGCCGAGTTCATCGCGCTGCCTGCCGCGCAGGCCGTGCCGTTGCCGGCCAATACCAGCTTCGAGGCTGGCGCCTGCCTGGGTATCCCCGCACTCACCGCGCTGCACGGGCTGCTGACCGATGGCGGCATCGCGGGCCAGGCGGTGCTGGTGCAGGGCGGCGCGGGGGCGGTCGGGCACTACGCCATCCAGTTCGCACGGCTGCTCGGCGCGCGGCGGATCATCGCCACCGTCTCCTCGGCCGCGAAGGCCGAACATGCGCGCGCGGCCGGCGCAGATCTGGCGCTGAATTACCGCGAGGATGACGTGGCCGCGCGCATCCGCGCGGTCGAACCCGCGGGCGTGGAGCGGATCATCGAGGTGGATGTCGCGGGCAATGCCGCGCTTGATGCGGCGGTGCTTGCGCATGGCGGCATGATCGCGGTCTATGGTTCCAACAAGCCCGTCGCCGAGCTGGCCTTCATGCCCAATATCGCGCGCGGCATCGGCTGGCGGTTCTACATCGTCTACAACCTGACCGCGGCCGAACGTGCCCGTTCCGTGGCCACGCTGAACGCCTGGATGGAGGCGGGGCTGATGCGCCATGCGGTGGCCGAAACCCTGCCGCTGTCGCGCATCGCCGATGCGCATGAGGCGGTGGAGCAGGGCCGCCTGATCGGCAATCTCGTGCTGCGCATCGGCGATGCTTGATGCCACTGCCCGGCGTCATCGGACGGCTGTGGCGCACGCCTGACTATCGGCGCATCTGGCTCGCCGGCGGGATCGCCAATGCGATGCGCTGGGTGGAGATGCTGGCAGCCTCCCTCTGGACCTATGAGGCCACGGGCTCGGCGCTGATGGTCAGCCTGGTGGCGATGACGCGCGCGCTGCCCATGCTGCTGCTGGGTGCCATGGCCGGCGCGCTGGCCGACAGGCTGGACCGCCGGCGCCTGCTGCTGGCGTTGCAGGTCAGCTCGGCCGCCGGTGCCGGCGCGGTGGCGCTGCTGGCCGCGACCGGGCAGCTCGCGCCGTGGCATCTCATGTTGCAGGGCCTGGTTGCGGGCCTGGCCTGGGCCGGCGAGATGGCCACGCGCCGCCGCATGGCCGCCGAAGCCGCGCCCCCCGATGACCTGGTGCAGGCCATCGCGCTCGACACCATGACCGGCAGCGCCACGCGCGCGATCGGGCCTATTCTGGGCGGCGCATTGTTCCAGTTCACCGGCCTCGCTCTGGCCGCGGCACTGGCCTGCGCGCTGCATCTGGTGGCGTTCACGCTGGTGCGGCGCTTGCGCCCGGGCCCGCCGCAGCCGCGCACGCGCTTCATGCCGCTGGCCGGCATCGTCGAGGCGATACGGCTTGCGGCATCCGACCGGCGCTTGCGGATCGTGCTTGGCATCACCGTGGTGATGAATGTCTTCGCCTTCTGCTACGGCGCGGTGCTGCCGGCCTTTGGCGCGGCGGCTTTCGGCGTGTCGGGTGCGGCGATCGGGCTGTTGGCGGCGGCCGAGCCGCTGGGTGCGTTTCTGGGCGGGCTCTGGATCACGCTCAACCGCCGTGCACAACCGGGCTGGGTGCCGATGGCGGCGGGCTCGGGCCTGTTCCTGGTGCTGCTGATCATCGTGGCCAATAGCCCAGAATATTGGCTGGCCTGGCTGCTGATGGCGCTCGGTGGGCTGGGCACGGCGCGCTTTGCCGCGATGCAGACGGCGGTGGTCATGATCGCGGCACCGGTGGAATTGCGCTCACGCATGCTGGGCCTGGTGACCACCTGCATCGGCTTTGGCCCGGCGGGCGTGCTGGCGGTGGGTGCGCTGGCCGATGGCTTCGGCCCGCGACTGGCGCTGGCGGTGATGGCCGGCCTGGGGCTGGCCGGCCTGATCGGAATTCTGGCCAGTGAGGCGCGGCGGCGCTGACCGCCGCCCCGTCAGGTCACTGCGCGGGGCGTTGCGCGCTCAGGAAGGCAACCAGGTTGGTCAGTTGTTCCGGGTTGCGGATGCCCACGAAGGCCATGGAGCCGTTGGGCACCAGATCCTTCGGGTTGGTCAGGTAGCGGCGCAGATTGGCCTCGTCCCAGGTCAGGCCGCCACGGGCCAGTTCCTGCAGATTGGCCGAATAGCGGAAGCCCTCGCGCGCGCCGGCGGGACGGCCGTAGATGTTCCACAAGTTCGGGCCGACGCCGTTGCGGCCGCCGTCATTGATGGTGTGGCAGGCGCGGCATTGCGCGAAGACGCGCTGGCCGGCCTCGGCATCGCCGGCCGCGGGTGCCTGTGCCAACGCGGGTGCCGCGAGGCTGGCGGCGAGTAGGGCGGCGGTCAGAATCGGGCGCATCGGTATTTCTCCAACAGGGATGGTGCGGTTTCCCCGTCCGTATTTATGTCCCACAGCATTGCGTCAAGTCTTTGGCGAGTAGGAGCACATGAAGTCCTGGATACCTTCGCGCGCCGATGTGTGGGTGGCGGCGCTGTTGACCATGCTGGTGGCCGGCGCCGGCGGCAGCCTCACGCAGATCGGGCCTTGGTATTTTGGGCTGGCCAAGCCCTCCTGGCAGCCGCCGGACTGGCTGTTCGGCCCGGCCTGGACCACCATCTTCACGCTGACCGCCATTGCCGGCGTGCTGGCCTGGCGCGGTGCGGCAGGGCGCGGGCGCTGGCTGGTGGCCGCCGCCATCGGGCTGAACGCGGTGTTGAACGTCGTATGGTCGGCGCTGTTCTTTTTCCTGCGCCGCCCCGATTGGGCGCTGGTCGAGGTGGTGGTGCTGTGGCTGTCGGTGGTGGGGCTGACGCTGGTGACCGCGCGCTTCAACCGCGTGGCGCCCTGGCTGTTGGTCCCCTACCTGCTGTGGGTGGGTTTCGCGGGCGTGCTGAACCTGGCCATCGTGCGGCTGAACGGGCCCTTCGCATGACCTGGCTCGCTGATGTCGTGCTGGTCTGCCTGCTGGTCGAGGGGGCGGTGCTGCTGTGGTTGTGGCGTGCGCGCGGGCGTGGCGTGGCGCCCGGTCCATTGCTGGGGTTCCTCGGCGCGGGTGTCGCGCTGGCGCTGGCCTTGCGCGCGGCGCTGGCCGGTGCGGCGTGGCATTGGGTGGCGCTGTGGCTGGCGCTGGCGGGGGTGGCGCATCTGCTGTGGCTCGCGCTCTCTTGGCGGCGCGGCCCGGGCGCGTGAGACTGCGCGCCCAAGGAGAACCCGCATGACGATCGAACGCATCAACGCCTGGCTGGCCGAACAGCAACCCCAGATGCTCGCCGAACTGGCGCGCATGGTGAACACCGATGGCGGCAGCTACGACAAGGCCGGCGTCGATGCGGTCGGCGCACAGATCCGAGCTTTCCTGGAAGGGCAGGGCATCGCGGTGGAGGCGGTGCAGGGCGAGAAGCATGGCGATTGCCTGCGCGCCTTCGTGGGTGGCGATGCGGCACCCGCCGGCAACGCCCCGCGCAACATCGTGCTGATGGGCCATCGCGACACGGTGTTCCCCAAGGGCGAGCCGGAGCGCCGGCCTTTCCGTGTCGAGGGCGGTCGCGCCTATGGCCCGGGTGTGTCGGACATGAAGTCGGGGCTGGTGATGAACATGTTCATCCTGGCCGCCTTCCATAAGTTCGGCGGTGCGCCGGGGCCGATGGTGGGGCTGTTCACCGGCGATGAGGAGATCGGCTCGCCCGAGGGCCGCCCGGTGATCGAGCGGGAGGCGCGCGGCGCGCGCGTGGTGTTCAATTCCGAGCCGGGGCGGGCCTCGGGCAATGTGGTCACGGGGCGCAAGGGCGGCGTGTTCAGCGTGTTCGACATTGTCGGCAAGGCATCGCATTCGGGTGGTAACTTCCAGGCCGGCATCAGCGCCATCGGGGAACTGGCGGCCAAGATCACCGCGATCCATGCGCTGACCGATCTGGAGCGTGGCATCACGCTGAATGTGGGCCTGGTCTCGGGCGGGCAGTCGGTGAACACGGTCGCCCCATGGGCGCAGGGGCAGATCGACCTGCGCTATGTGGCGCCCGCGGATCGCGACGAGATCATGGACAAGATCAACGCGATCATCGCGCGCAGCTTTGTGCCCGGCACCAAATCCACGCTGACCATCAAGGGCGAGTTCCTGCCGCTGACGCAGTCGCCGGCGGCGGCCAGGCTGTTCGCGCATTACCAGGGGGCGGCGACGGAAGCGGGCTTGAAGGTGGAGGGCGAGTTCTCCGGCGGCTGCGCCGATAGCGGCTTCACGGCGGCTATGGGCGCGCCCACCATCTGTTCGGTCGGGCCGGTGGGCGGGCTGGCGCACAGCCCCGAGGAATACCTGGAGGTGGCCAGTTTCGTGCCGCGCGCGCAGGCGATGGCAAGGGCGATCGCGGGGCTGGAGGCGGCGGGGCTTTAGCGGTGGGCCGCGCGGCCATGATGGCCGCCGAAGTGCTCCTGCGCGCGAAGCTTGGTGATAGCTGAACTGCGGCGTAGCATCAGGCACGTCGTGCAGCCGCGCGCCTACATTTCCCGACAAGCCGCGATTTGAGCAGCCGCCCGCAGCCGCGCTACATCACTGATCATTGATGCGCGTGGCCTAAGCCTGCCGCGCGCCAGAGGAGGGCAGCCATGCCGGTCGTGACGGGAACCAATGCCGATGACGTGCTCTACGGCACCGTGGGCGACGACATCCTGCAGGGCCTGTGGAATTACGACTGGCTTTTCGGCAGCGCCGGCAATGACAGCCTCGATGGCGGCACCGAGATCGATGTCGTCATCTATGACACGCTGCCCGGCAGTATCGTGGCTGATCTGGGCACCGGCCGCGCGGTCAAATCCATCGGCGGCACCGACACGTTGGTGTGTATCGAGAACATCCACGGCACCGCGCTCGCGGATCGGCTGACGCTCTCCCCGGTCGGTGGCTATGCGATGGGCCGCTCGGGCAATGACACGCTGACAGGCGACGCCGAGCGCGACCAGTTCCTGCCCGGCAGCGGCAATGACAGCATCGATGGCCGCGATGGCTATGACTGGCTGGAATACCTCGATGACGGCAATGACAGCGCCGGCGCATCCAGCATCGGTGTGGCGATCAATGTGTTCACCGGCACCGCCACCGACAATTGGGGCGGCACCGACCGCTTCTCCAACATCGAGGAATTCCGCGGCACGCGGGCTGCCGATGTCATCCTTGCCGGTGGCAGCCTGGGCGACTTGTTCATCCGCTTCATCGGCCGTGACGGCGCGGATACGATGGATGGCGCGGGCAATCTGAATGTCGAGGTCGCCTACCAGGCCGACCCGGGTGCGGTGATCGTCGATCTTGCTGCCGGCACCGGCCGCGATGGCTACGGCTTCACCGACCGGCTGTTCAATCTGCGCCGCGTGCAGGGCTCCGATTTCGCCGACACGATCAGCGGCGATGCCGCGGACAACATCCTCTCCGGCGGCGGCGGCCATGACCGCGTGCTGGGCGGCGCGGGCGGCGATACGCTGCGCGGCGCGCAGGGCGATGACACGCTGCTGGGCCAGGATGGCCATGACCTGCTGAACGGCGATACCGGTCATGACCGCGCCGAGGGCGGTGCTGGCAATGACACCTTGTTCGGCGAGGACGGCAATGACGTGCTGTTCGGCGAGGCCGCGGATGACCAGCTGATCGGCGGCAATGGCGCGGATTCGCTCTACGGCCAGGACGGCGCCGATGTGCTGTTCGGCGAGAACGACAATGACCTGCTGGCTGGCGGCGCCGGCATGGACACGCTGTTCGGCCAGGCCGGCCAGGACACGCTGGCCGGCGAGGCGGGCGATGACACGCTGGTGGGCGGCGATGGCCAGGACCAGTTGCTGGGCCAGGACGGCGCCGACCAGCTTTTCGGCGAGGCCGGCCACGACATCCTGATCGGCGGGGCGGAGGGTGACACGCTGCTGGGCGAGGCGGGCGATGACAACCTGTTCGGCGAGACCGGCGCCGATGTGCTGGCCGGCGGCGATGGGCAGGATAATCTCTACGGCCAGGAAGGCGATGACAGCCTGTATGGGGAGGCCGGCAATGATGTCCTATGGGCCGGCTTCGGGCAGGATGTGGTCTCCGGCGGCGCGGGCGCGGACATCATCTATTTCGCCGCCCCCAACCAGGGCACTGACATGGTGTTCGATTTCAACCGCGCCGAGGGCGACCGGCTCTATGTGCAGGCCAGCGGCTTTTCGGCGCCTGCCGGGTTCCAGCTGACGGCCGGGACCGGCTTCCACAGCGGCGCGGGCGTGCGGCCCACAGCGAACACCGCCACCTTCTATCACGACACCAGCACCCAGGCGCTGTGGTTCGACCCCGATGGAACGGGCAGCGCGGGCGCGCATGTGGTGGCTTTCATGATGGGCGGCCCGGCATTGCTGGCAAACGACATCGTTTTCGTCTGAGGCGGTCGCCCCGCGGCGCGGCCCGCTGGACAGTCAGCCCGCTGGACAGTCAGCCCGCCTGGGCATAGTGCGAAAGCCATGCCGGATTTCGAGAGATTATGGGACGTGCTGGTGGTGGGCGGCGGCAATGCCGCGCTCTGTGCCGCCATCACCGCGCGGCGCGCCGGCGCCAGTGTCATCCTGGCCGAGCACGCGCCGAAATGGCTGCGCGGCGGCAATTCGCGCCACACGCGCAACCTACGTGCTTTGCACCCCGCACCGACCGGCGTGCTGACCGACAGCTACCTGGAAGAGGAATACTGGGACGACCTGCTGAAGGTGACGGGCGGGCGCACGGATGAATTCCTGGCGCGCCATACGATTCGCGCCAGCCAGCACGCGCCCGGGTTCCTCGCGGAGTGTGGCGTGGTGTTCCAGCCATCCTTGTCGGGCACGCTTTCGCTCTCGCGCACCAACGCCTTCTTCCTGGGTGGCGGCAAGGCGCTGGTGAACGCCATGTACCGCACCGCCGAGGCGCTGGGCGTGGAAGTGATCTACGACACCGAGGTACAGCATATCGACATGCAGGACGGCTTCGCGCGCGAGGCGATCGTGAGCTGGCGCGGCTTCCCGCATCGCATCCGCGCGAAATGCGTCATCGCGTCATCCGGCGGGTTCCAGGCGAACCGGCAATGGATGCGGCAATACTGGGGCGATGCCGCGGACAACTTCCAGATTCGCGGCACGCCCTATGCGCAAGGGACAGTGCTGAAGAACCTGCTGGCGCAAGGCGTGCAGGAGGTGGGCGACGCCACGCAATTCCACGCGGTGGCCAATGACGCCCGCGCGCCGATGGAAGATGGCGGCCTGGCCATGCGGCTGGACTGCGTGCCCTTCAGCATCGTGGTGAACGAGAATGTCGAGCGCTTCTATGATGAGGGCGAGGATGTCTGGCCGAAGCGTTACGCCATCTGGGGCCGGTTGATCGCGCAGCAGCCCAACCAGCGCGCATTCGCGATCGCCGATTCACAGGCGCTGCACGACTACCTGCCCAGCGTCTTCCCGCCGATCAAGGCGGATACCATCGAGGAACTGGCGGGCAAG
>JAPLOK010000195.1 GCA_026400775.1 Alphaproteobacteria bacterium
CACAGCCCTCCTTGGCCGCATTGCCCGACGGATGCTCTCGGCGCATTCTGCGCGCCGGAGGAACCAACCATGAATCGACGCACCACCCTGCTGGCAGCCCCTGCGCTGCTCGCCATTCCCGCCGCTCGTGCCGCGACGCCGGCGCAGGAGGCCCTGATCCAGGGCTTCTCCCCCGCCAGGCTGGGCCGCATTCGCGTGGCCATGGCGCGCGAGATCGAGCGCCAGACCTTCGCCGGCGCCATCACCCATATCCAGCGCCGCGGTGAGGTGGTGCACAGCGAAATCCATGGCCATCTGGACCCCGCCCGCACGCGGCCGATGCGCCCGGACGCGCTGTTCCTGCTGGCCAGCATGACCAAGCCCATCACCAGCGTCATGGCGATGATCCTGGCCGAGGAAGGCGTGATCGCGCTGCGCGACCCGATCGGGACGCATCTGCCCGAATTGCGCAACCTGCAGCTCGAAGTCCGCCGCGCCGGCGCCGATCCGGAACTGGTCGCACCCGCCGCGCAGCCCACCGTGCAGGACCTGCTGCGCCACACCAGCGGCCATGTCTACGCCGCCAGCGCGCCGGCCGGCAGCCGCATTGGCCGCATGCAGGCCGAGCTCGACATCGAGCAGCGCAACGGCAACGTCACCACCGATGAGTTCCTGCGCCGCTTGGCCACCATCCCGCTGGCACATCAGCCGGGCAGCACCTTCCACTACTCCATCTGCACCGACATCCTGGGCGTGCTGTGCGAACGCGCGACGCGCACGCGCTTCGACCGCCTAGTGAAGACCCGCATTCTGGACCCGCTGGGCATGAATGACAGCGCCTGGTTCGTCCGGCCGCAGGATCTGGCGCGCGTGGCCATGGGCATGCCCAACGACCCGGCCGTGGCGCAGATGTGGGCCAGCTATCGCATCGAGCAGGACCCGGGCGATGTCGCGGCCTTCCGCGGCGGCGCGGGCATGGTCTCGACCACCGCCGACTATGCCAAGTTCTGCCAGATGATCCTGGATGGCGGGCGCGGCAATGGCGTGCGGCTGCTCTCGCCGGCGACGGTGCGCTTCATGCTGTCCGACCACACGCTGGGCATGGCGGGCACCACCTTCGCCAGCACCGGGCCGGGCTATGGCTTTGGCCTGGGCTTCGCCGTGCGCCGCGGTGAGGGCATGGGCTTCGCGCCCGGCACCATCGGCGATGCCATGTGGGCGGGCGCCTGGGGTGTGTCCTTCACGGTTGACCCGCAGAACCAGCTATTTGGCATCCTGATGGCCAATGCGCCGACGCCCCGCGTGCACACGCGCATGCTGTTCAAGAACCTGATGTATGGGGCGCTGGTGGGGTAGGCCGCGCCGCTTCAGGCCGCGGCCGCGCGCGTGTTGTGCACGCGGTAGCGGGAAGGGTCGACAATGCGTTCGCCTTCAGGATTCGCACCCGAGAAGGCATAGACCGGCCCTTCCCATGCGCCGAATTCGATGCGGCCATTCACGCCGGTCGGCTGATAGTATTGCGTGTCCCGCGCGGCAATCACGGTGGCACCCGTGACCAGCGCCAGATAGCCGCAGAAGCGCTTGCCATCGCCCCAGGTGCCGGCATTGCCGGCACCTGTGTCGGCCGGGGCGCAGGCGAACAGCACGATTTCCCGGACCAGCCCGTTCCAGGGTTCCACCACCCGGTAGTTGTTCAGACTGAGCCCTTCCATCCCCAGCTGAATGCCGAAGCCGCCATGGGCGGTCGGCACGCTCATTCCGCTGCCCAGGTTCCAGTTCGCCTCGAAGCCATGGCACAGGATGTGCAGCTTCTGCAGCCTAGTGGCCTGCCGCGCACGGCGCGACACCGTGTCCGCGATGCTGCGGATGCCGTTGCGTGGCCCGACCTGGAAGACGAAGCGGTACCAGTTGGGCGTGCCGCCGGTCAGCCGGCTGTCGTGGATGATCATGGATGTCATGTTGGTTGCATGTCCTTCTCGCGCGGGGAGGCATCGCGATCCGGCGGAGTATGCCCAGGCGCCGCGTGCCGTGGCGCAAACGCACAAGGATTTGAACCGGATGGCGCGCGCCTGGCGCCCGGTCACCAAGCCGTGGGTGAATCGGCGCCGCACTGGCGGCGTGATGCGCGCAAAGGTGGACAGCGGCGCGCCCGGGCGGCACTTTCATGCCATGTTGCGTCGCGAACTCCTGGCTGCTCCGGCCGTTCTGGCCATTCCCATCACCGCCGGCGCGCAGGCGGCGCGCCGTGTGCACGCCATATCACTGCTGGGCGATGTGGCCCTGCCACCGGATTTCACCCACTGGCCCTTCGTGAACCCCGACGCGCCGAAGGGCGGGGAGATCACGCTCGGCGCGCTCGGCTCCTTCGACAGTTTCAATGGCTTCATCCTGCGCGGCACGCCGGCGGTGGGGCTGGGCCAGCTCTATGACACGCTGACCGTGACGGGGCAGGACGAGGCCAGCACAGAATACGCGCATCTGGCGTCGGTCATCGAATTGCCGGCGGATGGGTTGGGCGTGGCCTTCGAACTGCGCGAGGCCGCGCGCTGGCATGATGGCCGGCCCGTCACGGCGGCCGATGTCGCCTGGACCTTCGATACGCTGCGCGCCCAGGGCCGACCCTTCTACCGCGCCTATTGGGGCGATGTGGAAAATGTCCGCGCCGAGGGCGAACGCCGCGTCGTGTTCCGCTTCAAGACCGCCGAGAATCGCGAATTGGCGCAGGTGCTGGGCCAGATGCCCGTGCTGCCGCGCCATTGGTGGGAGGGGCGCGATTTCTCCCGGCCGCTGACCGAGTCGCCATTGGGCTGCGGCCCCTACCGGCTGGAGCGTTTCGAACAGGGCCGCACGCTGGTCTATCGCCGTGTGGATTCCTACTGGGCGCGCGACCTGCCGACGCGACGCGGCACCAATAATTTTGACGCCATCCGCTACGAGTATTTTCGCGACAGCACCGTGGCCTTCGAGGCGTTCAAGGCCGGCCAGATCGACTTCCGCACCGAGAATGTCGCGCGCGACTGGGCGACCGGCTATGACTTCCCCGCGGTGCGGCGCGGCTTGGTGAAGCGCGAAACCGTGCGCCACGAAATCCCCACGGGCATGCAGGGCTTCGCGATGAACATGCGCCGCCCGCTGTTCCAGGATGTGCGCGTGCGCGAGGCGCTGATGCACGTCTTCGACTATGAATGGTTGAACGCAAACATCTTCTTCGGCCTCTATGCGCGGACCAACAGCTTCTTCTCCAACTCCGAACTGGCCAGTTCCGGCCTGCCCACCGGCGCGGAGCTGGCGGTGCTGGAACCCTTCCGCGCGCAACTTCCGCCGCAGCTCTTCACCCAGGAATTCCGCCTGCCGGTGACCGATGGCAGCGGCAACAACCGTGATGGTCTGCGCCGCGCGCTGGAACTGCTGCGCGGGGCCGGCTGGACAGTGCGCGACCGCCGCCTGGTGAATGCCCAAGGCGCGCCCTTCCGCTTCGAAATCCTGTTGAGCTCGCCCACCTTCGAACGCGTGGCGCTGCCCTATGTGCAATGGCTGCAGCGCCTGGGCATCGAGGCCACGGTGCGCACCGTTGACCCCGCGCAATACCAGGTGCGGATGGACGCCTTCGACTACGACATGACGGTGGATGTGATGGGCCAGTCGCTCTCCCCCGGCAATGAACAGCGCGACTATTTCACCTGCGAGAAGGCACGCCAGAACGGCTCGCAGAACATCCCCGGCATCTGCCATCCGGTGATCGACCAGCTGGTGGAACAGATCATCACCGCACCGGACCGCGACGCGCTGGTGGCGCGCACGCGGGCGATGGATCGCGTGCTGTTGTGGAACCACTACGTGATCCCGAACTGGCACAACCGCGCCTTCTGGATCGCGCATTGGGACCGCTTCGGCCTGCCGCCGCGCCCGCCGCGCTATGGCCTGGGATTCCCGGCGACGTGGTGGATCGATCCGACGCGTGATCGCACCTTGGCCGAAGCGCGGCGGAGCTTGTGAAGAGCTTGATGCGCCAGCGATTCACGCTTCGCGGCATGCGCCGCTCCGCGATCGCGGGCAGGCGATGAGCGCCTACCTCCTCCGCCGCCTGCTGCTGGTGGTGCCGACATTGCTCGGCATCATCGTGATCAACTTCGCGGTGATTCAGTTCGCTCCTGGCGGCCCCGTCGAACAGGCGCTGATGGAACTGCGCGGCGAGGGGCAGACGCTGGGCCGCATCACCGGCGAAGGGCCTGGCGAAACCCGCGCACCCTCCACCGGCGAAGCTGGCGCTTATCGCGGCGCGCGCGGCCTGGACCCGGAAATCGTGCGCGAAATCGAACGCGCCTTCGGCTTCGACAAACCGGCGCATGTGCGCTTCTTCGAGATGCTGCGCGGCTATCTGACATTCGATCTCGGGCGCTCCCTGTTCAGCGATCGCTCGGTCTGGGCCTTGCTTTGGGACAAGCTGCCGGTGTCGATTTCGCTGGGGCTGTGGAGCACGCTGATCATCTATCTGGTCTCCATCCCGCTCGGCATCCTGAAGGCGGTGCGTGACGGTTCGCGCTTCGATGTGTGGTCGAGTGCGGCGGTGCTGATCGGGTACGCGATTCCGGGGTTTCTCTTCGCGGTGCTGCTGGTCGTGCTGTTCGCGGGCGGTACTTTTTTGCAATGGTTCCCGCTGCGCGGCCTGGCGTCATCCGGCTCCGAGAATTGGCCGTTCTGGCAGCGCGCGCTGGATTATGCCTGGCACATCACGCTGCCCACGCTGGTCCTGGTCATCGGCGGTTTCGCGGCGCTGACCATGCTGACCAAGAACGCCTTCCTGGACGAGATCGGCAAGCAATATGTGCTGACCGCGCGCGCCAAGGGCGCGGCCGAATCGCGCGTGATGTTCGGCCATGTGTTCCGCAATGCGATGCTGCTGATCATCTCCGGTTTTCCGGCGGCCTTCATCGGCGTGCTGTTCACCGGCGCCCTGCTGGTGGAGATCATCTTCTCGCTCGATGGGCTCGGCCTGCTCGGCTTCGAAGCCGCCATCCGCCGCGACTACCCCGTGATGTTCGGCACGCTCTACCTCTTCACGCTGATCGGGCTGCTGATGCAGATCGTATCGGACTTCACCTACACGCTGGTCGATCCGCGTATTGATTTCGAGGGGAGGCGTTGATGTGCGACCTTCTGATCGCCCTCGCTTCGCTCAGTCGGAAGGACGCGAGCCGGTGATTTTGTGGCCCCAGCCCGACGGCACCATCATCGCGACCCCCCAACCCGCGCACGCCCTCATCGCCGGCCAGGTGATGCGCGCGCTGTCCGAACGCCCCGAACCCTTCGAACCCGTCTGCACCGCCGCCGCGCAGCACGACGTCGCCTGGATGCCCTGGGAAGACGCGCCGGAATTCGACGCTGATACCGGCCTGCCGCGCCACTTCAACGCGCTGCCCGGCGACGCGCATGTCGGGCTGTGGAAGGCCGGCGTTGCCACCGCGCAGCGCAACTGGGGCCGCCTGCCCGCGCTGCTCATCATGCGCCATGGCAGCTTCATCTACTCGCTCGGGATGCTATCGCCGCGCGTCCGCCCCAGCACCGACAGCCGCGCCGCGATGGAAGCCTATTTCGCCTGGGAAAAGGCCGAGAGCGCGCGCCTGATCGCCGAACTCGGCATGACGGAAGAACAGGTCGCGCCCCTCTCCGCCAAGCTCGCCATGGTCGATGCCATCGCGCTCTCCCTCTGCTGGGGCCACGCGCAATTCGACTGTGCCGGCGCCACCCAACTGACGCGCACCGCACCCTTCGCCGCCACGCTTTCGCCCTGGCCCATCGCGGCACCCAGCCTGACCGTCACCACCGAAGCCATGCGCCTGCCCGCCCGCTTCGCGGACGCCGCCGCCATGCAGGCCGGCCTGGCCACCGCCCCGCGCGAGACACTGAACTTCCACCTCTCCCCCGGATGAATCTCTCGCCGATCACCATCCGCCGTCTCGCCAATTTCCGCGCCAACCGGCGGGGCTGGTGGTCCATGTGGATTTTCGCGGCGCTCTTCGTGCTGACGCTCTTCGCCGAATTCATCGCCAATGACCGCCCGCTGGTCGCGCGCGTGGACGGCAACTGGTTCTTCCCCGTGCTGGCCGACTATGCCGAATCCGACATCATTCCCGACGGCCTGCCCACCGACGCCGATTGGCACGACCCCGAACTCGAACGCGCCATCGCCGAACGCGGCTTCGCCATCTGGCCGCCCATCCAGTTCCGCTACGATTCCGTGGTCCGCAACCTCGGCCGCCCGGCGCCCGCGCCACCCTCGGCCCGCAACTGGTTCGGCACCGATGACCAGGCGCGGGACGTCGCGGCCCGCGTCATCTACGGCTTCCGAATCTCGGTCCTGTTCGGCTTCACGCTGACCATCATCGCAAGCGCCATCGGCATTGCCGCCGGCGCCATCCAGGGCTACTATGGCGGCACGGTGGATCTGCTGTTCCAGCGCTTCATCGAGATCTGGTCAGGCATGCCGCAGCTCTACATGCTGATCATCCTGGCCAGCATCATCGCGCCCGGATTCTGGACGCTCTTGCTCTTCATGCTGCTCTTCTCCTGGATGGCGCTGACCGGCGTCGTCCGCGCCGAATTCCTGCGCGGCCGCAACCTGGACTACGTCCGCGCCGCACGCGCGCTTGGTGTCTCGGACCGCGCCATCATGTTCCGCCACATCCTGCCCAACGCCATGGTCGCCACACTGACTTTCCTGCCCTTCACCCTCTCAGGCTCCGTCACCGTCCTCGCCTCTCTCGACTTCCTGGGTTTCGGCCTGCCTCCAGGCTCGCCCTCGCTCGGCGAACTGCTCAACCAGGGCAAGAACAACCTGCAGGCACCATGGCTCGCCTTCACCGGCTTCGTTGTCCTGGGCACGATGCTCACGCTGCTCATCTTCATCGGTGAAGCGGTCCGTGACGCCTTCGATCCCCGCAAACTCCCGGGCGGTGCACGATGAGCATCCTGCGCGTTGAAAACCTCTCCGTCGCCTTTGGTACAAAGCGCGTTGTCCAGGGCGTGTCGTTCCATGTCGATGCCGGAGAGACCGTCGCCATCGTCGGCGAATCCGGTTCCGGCAAATCCGTCACCGCGTTGTCCTGCCTGCGCCTTCTGCCGGCCACGGGCGGCAACCCGCAGGGCCTCATCGAACTCGCTGGCCAGAATGTTCTGCGTGCCTCTCCTGACGCCCTGCGCGGCCTGCGCGGCGGCGTCGCCGGCATGGTCTTCCAGGAGCCGATGACCAGCCTCAACCCGCTGCACAGCATCGGCCGCCAGGTCGCCGAGGCGATCACCCTGCACCGCCCGCTCTCAGGCGCCGCATTGGATGCCGAGGTGAAGGCCGCCCTCGCCCGTGCCGGCCTGGCCGGCATGGCTGACCGGCTGCGCGCCTATCCGCACCAGCTCTCCGGCGGCCAGCGCCAGCGGGTGATGATCGCGGCAGCACTTGCCAACAACCCGAAGCTGCTGATCGCCGACGAACCGACCACCGCGCTCGACGTCACCATCCAGGCGCAGATCCTGGAATTGCTGGCGCAGCTGAAGCGCGAGCTGTCCATGGCGCTGCTGCTCATCACTCATGACCTGACCATCGTGAAGCGCCACGCCGACCGCGTGGTGGTGATGAAGGATGGCGCCGTCGTCGAACAAGGCCGCGTCGCCGATGTCTTCGCAGCCCCGCAGCACCCCTACACGCGCATGCTGCTGGCCACCGAACCGCGCGGCCGCCCCGCGCCCGTTGCACCCGATGCGCCGCTGGTGATGGAGGCGCGCGATGTGCGCGTATCCTTCCCCATCCGCCGCGGTTTTCTGCGCCGCGTGGTGGCGCATGTGAATGCCGTGCGCGGCGTGTCGCTGGCTTTGCGCGCGGGCGAAACGCTCGGCGTCGTCGGAGAGTCCGGTTCCGGCAAGACCACGCTGGGCCTTGCCTTGCTGCGCCTTGAACCCTCCGAGGGCACGATCGTGCTCGAAGGCCGTGCCATCCAGGGCCTGGCGCGCAACGCCATGCGCCCCTTGCGTGCGCGCATGCAGGTGGTCTTTCAGGACCCCTATGGCAGCCTCTCGCCGCGCATGACCGCGGGCGACATCATCGGCGAGGGCTTGGCCGTCCACGAACCCGGCATGACCAGCGCCGCCCGCGCCACCCGCGTCGCCGCTGCCCTGGAGGAAGTGGGCCTGCCCACCGACACCGCCGGCCGCTACCCGCATGAATTCAGCGGTGGCCAGCGCCAGCGCATCGCGATCGCGCGCGCACTGGTTTTGACGCCGCGCTTCCTGGTGCTGGACGAACCCACCTCGGCCCTCGACGTGTCGGTGCAGGCGCAGGTGGTGGAATTGCTGCGCGGGCTGCAGGCCAAGCACCGCCTGGCCTATCTGTTCGTCAGCCACGACTTGCGCGTGGTCCGCGCCATGGCCCACCGCATCATGGTCATGAAGGACGGCCAGGTGGTCGAGGAAGGTGAGGCGGAGGCGCTGACAGCGCACCCGCAACAGCCCTATACCCGCGGCTTGATGCAGGCGGCCTTCCTGGAATGAATGAACCCTCCCCCGAACTCGCGGAACTGCGCGTATTGCTGAACGCGGAGCGCTTGAAGCTCGGCATCCATATCCGCAAGATGAACAGCCCCGGCAGCCCGGTCTACGACTACTGGGAGAATATCTGGCCCGCCGGCCTGATCCTGACGACGAGCTTCGCGGCCACGGCGCTGGTGCATTTCTACCTGGGTGCCGCGGTGCTGGGCGTGGGCTGCTGGTGGTGGCTCGACAAGGTGCTGCCGCGCATCAAGGAGGGTGTGTTCAACCGCACCGCCGAGCTGGTGCTGAACAACGAACTGCAATTCAACATCTACTGGGCGCGCGGCATGCTGAGCCTCTATGCCAAGCTGCCGGACGGCACGGAACGTGTGGCCACCGGCCGCGATGATTGGCGCGCCTATGTGCGAAGCTTCCGCGAAGGGGAACCCGGCTGATGGCGGTCCTGCTTTCCACCAAGGACGGTACCATGCCGGTGTGGCGCGATGCGCTGCTGGCCTTGGACCCCGGTCTGGACATCCGGATGTTTCCCCATTCGGGCGCGCCCGAGGACATCGACATCGCCATCTGCTGGTCCAGCCACGACATGGCGGAACTGCGCCGCTACCCGAACCTGAAACTGCTGGTCTCGATGGGTGCAGGCGTGGATCATCTGTTGCGCCCGCCTGGCCCCCCGCCCGGCGTGCCGGTGGCGCGGCTTAAGGATGTGCTGCTGACATCAGCGATGGGCGAATGGGTGCTGCTGAACGTGCTGCGCTTCCATCGCCAGGACCTGGAATACCGCGCGCAGCAGGGCGCGCGCGTCTGGCATGAATTGCCCGCGCCGGAGACGGCATCGCGCCGGGTGGGGTTCCTGGGCCTGGGAGAGTTGGGCGCGCATGCCGCAAGCTTGTGCAAAGCCCTCGGTTTCACCGTGCTGGGCTGGTCACGCAACATGAAACGGCTGGACGGCGTGCAATGCTTCGCCGGATCGGATGGCCTGGACGCCATGCTGGCGCAGACCGATATCCTCGTTTGTCTACTGCCGTTGACACCTGACACCCGCGGCGTGATCAACGCGCGAACGCTGTCATTGCTGCCGCGCGGGGCGGCACTGATCAATGGCGCACGCGGCGGCCATGTGGTGGCGCAGGACCTGCTGGCGGCGCTGGATTCAGCGCAGGTCAGCGCAGCCGCGCTGGACGTATTCGAGCCCGAGCCACTGCCCACCGATCACGCCTTCTGGACACATCCGCGCGTGCTGGTTTGGCCGCATGCGGCTTCCATCACCATCCCACGCAGCGTGGCGCCACAGGTGGTGGAGAATATTCACCGCGTCCGCTCAGGGCGGCCGCTGATCAACTTGGTGGATTTCAGCACAGGCTACTAGAGAATGATCCGCAAAGGCAGAATCGCCGGCGCGGTGAAGCATTCTCGCATAGCGGCTACAGCGTGTTTCCGTGAAACGGGATCACGCTGTAAACGCCAGCGCGCCACCCTGTCCCAAGCAGGGTGGCGCGCGACTGTTCAGCCGGCGCGGCGCGTGTCGTCCAGGAATTCCGCGGTGACGGCGTCGACTGGCGTGGAGATCTGGCCTTCGGCCTGCGCCATCGTCGAGCGGATATCCTTCAGCAACGCGGCGCCCTTGAGCGTGCGTTGCACCAGGACTGAGCGACGATCCATCGGGTCCAGCTTGCGGCGCGCCAGGTCCAGCTCGCCCAGACGGTCCAGCGCGCGAGTGATCGCGGGCTTGGAGACGTTGAGCTCACCGGCCAAGCCGCGCACCGTGTGCGGACCTTCCGAGAGATAGACGGTCAGGAAAACGCCGAGCTGACGTGCCGACAGATCCGGCCCATCACGGCGCACAAGGGAGACGATTGTGTCCCTCAGAATTCCGACCATCTGGTCGGGGTCGTGTTGACTGGACATTCTGCGTTCCTTTCGCGTGGCCTGTGGCACCCCCCCGGCAAGGGAGGCCCCACGAAATGTGGTTCTTGCTTGGTCCGGGCAGGACGGTTGCAACAATAAAGCTGTTTCCCGATGACTTGGCAATCAAATTTCTTAACGAGCGTTCATTTGCACCGATACCACAACGATGTCAAGCAAAATTGGCAAACGCATCGATCGGGCTGCATAAAATTTCATCAAATTGCCATTGCGTTGGGCGCCCCGTCGGCCAATGCAGCCACGAGGGCACGCAGCGCCGTAGCCTCGCCGCCTTCCGGCCGGCCCGGACGGTTGGTGTCGTTCCAGGCATAGAGGTCCAGATGCGCCCAGGGCAGGGCCGCGGGCACGAATCGACGCAGGAACAAGGCCGCCACGATCGCGCCGGCAAAGGGCTTGGCCGACACATTGTTCAGATCGGCGATCGGGCTGTCGAGCCAGGCGTCATAGCCATCATGCAGCGGAAGGCGCCACAGAGGATCGCGGGCCGCGCCGCCGCCGGCCAAAAGCGCCGCGGCCAGACCGTCATGATTGCTAAACAGCGCGGGCAAATCCGGCCCCAGGGCGACACGCGCCGCGCCGGTCAGCGTGGCGGCGTTGATGACCAGCGCGGGCTTGTGTTCCGCGGCGAAGGCCAGCAGGTCGCACAATACCAGGCGGCCTTCAGCATCCGTATTACCGATCTCGACGGAAAGCCCCTGGCGCGTGCGGATCACGTCCATCGGCCGGAAGGCTTCGCCCGAGACCGAATTCTCCACAGCGCCCACCAGCAGCATGATGCGCCACGGCGCGCGGCGGGCCATCAGCGCATCGGCGAGCGCGATCATCACCGCAGCCCCGCCCATGTCCTTCTTCATGCGCAGCATCGCCGAGGAGGGCTTGAGGTCCAGCCCGCCGGTATCGAAGCATACGCCCTTGCCGCAGAGCGCCAGCAGCGGCGCGTCGGGTGCGCCCCATTCCAGCACCGCCACGCGCGGCGCGCGTGGACTGCCGCCGCCCACCGCCTGCACGGCGGGGAAACCTGCAGCGAGTTCCGCGCCTTCGATGATGCGGCATTGCGCACCGTGTTCGCGGCTGAGCGTGGCGACGGTCTCGGCCAGTTCGGTGGGGCCGAGCGCATTGGCCGGCGCGTTGATCAGGTCGCGCGCGCGGTGCATGGCGCGGATCTCGGCCAGCACATCCGGCAGGGCTTCGGCGGCCAGTTGCGCAGGCGCGCGCCGGGCCGCGCGGAAGCGCGTGTAGCGATAGGCGCCCAGGCCCCAGCCCAGCAGCGCGTCACGCGCATGCGCCGCGTCCGCCAGGTGCCAGGCGGTGTTCTCAGGCAGCGCGAAGGGCAACTCGGCGAAGGCCCAGTGGTCGGGCGTGTCGCCTAGGCCGAGCGCCGCACCCGCCAACCCATCGGGACCGGGCAGCAGCTGGCACTGCCGCGTTTTGCCGGCGAAACCAGCGCCGCGGAGGAAGGCGGCGTGCACGGGCGGCAGCGCATCCAGCGTGGCGGGCGTGGCGGTGAAGAGCGGCAGTGTCGCGCTGCCGGGCGGAAGGACATCGAACATGCCTGATCGGTAGCGCGTTCAAGCCGCGCACGCCACATGCCACCCATGCGTTGCAACGGCGCGCGCGGCGGTCCACATGCGCGCCCATGAAGAACACGCATGATCCGATCGGCTGGCACGGCACAACCATTCTCTGCGTCCGGCGCGATGGCCAGGTGGCCATGGCCGGCGATGGCCAGGTCTCGATGGGGCAGACGGTGGTGAAGGGCAATGCGCGCAAGGTGCGGCGCATCGCCGGCGGCCGCGTGCTGACCGGCTTCGCCGGCGCCACCGCCGATGCCTTCACCCTGCTGGAGCGGCTGGAGGCGAAGCTGGAACGCTTCCCCGACCAGCTGGAACGCGCCTGCGTGGAACTGGCGAAGGACTGGCGGACCGACCGCTATCTGCGCCGGCTGGAAGCGCTGCTGGCGGTGGCCGACAAGGATCGCTCCCTGCTGCTGACCGGCAATGGCGATGTGCTGGAGCCTGAGGATCATGTGATCGGCATAGGCTCGGGCGGGAATTACGCGCTGGCGGCGGCGCGGGGATTGATGACGGTCGACGGGCTTTCGGCTGAGGAGGTTGCGCGCAGAGCGATGAAGATCGCGGCCGATATCTGCGTCTACACCAACGGCAATTTCGTGCTGGAGACCCTGTGATGGATGCGGTGAATCTCTCGCCCCGCGAGATCGTGTCGGAGCTTGACCGCTTCATCGTCGGCCAGAACGACGCCAAGCGCGCGGTGGCGATCGCGTTGCGCAACCGCTGGCGCCGCCAGCAATTGCCCGAGGCGATGCAGGCCGAGGTCGTGCCGAAGAACATCCTGATGATCGGCCCGACCGGCTGCGGCAAGACCGAGATCGCACGGCGCCTGGCGAAGCTGGCGAATGCGCCCTTCATCAAGGTGGAGGCGACCAAATTCACCGAGGTCGGCTATGTTGGCCGCGACGTGGATTCCATCGTGCGCGACCTGCTGGAAGTGGCGATCGCGCAGCTGCGCGAAGCCGCGCGCAAGGGCGTGCAGGCCCGCGCCGAACTGGCCGCCGAGGAACGCCTGGTGACGGCGCTGGTGGGCGAGGGTGCCTCAGGCGAGACGCGCATGAAATTCCGCCGGATGCTGCGCGGCGGAGAGCTGGAAACCCGCGAGATCGAGGTGGCGGTGGCTGAGACCGCGGGCACGCCGATCGGGATGCTGGAAATGCCCGGCATGCCGCCGGGGATGCAGGGCCTGCAGGACCAGCTGGGAAAGATGTTCGGGCGTGGGGCGAAGCCGCGCCGCATGACGGTGGCCGCGGCGCGTGAGGCGCTGACGCGCGAGGAAGCCGACAAGCTGCTGGATGAGGAAGCGCTGATCCGCGACGCGGTGCGCCATGTCGAAAACAACGGAATCGTGTTCCTCGATGAGATCGACAAGATCGCGCGCGGCTCCGGCGCGGATGGCGTGCGCGGCGGCGATGTGTCCCGTGAAGGCGTGCAGCGCGACCTGCTGCCGCTGATCGAGGGCACCACCGTCAACACCAAGCATGGCGCGGTGAAGACCGACTTCATCCTGTTCATCGCCTCCGGCGCTTTCCATCTGGCCAAGCCTTCGGACCTGCTGCCGGAATTGCAGGGCCGCCTGCCGATCCGCGTGGAGCTGAAAGCGCTGACACGCGAGGATTTCCGTCGCATCCTGACCGAGCCTGAGCACAGCCTGGTCAAGCAATATGTGGCGCTGCTGGCCACCGAAGGCCTGGCGCTGGACTTCGCCGATGATGCGGTGGACGCGGTGGCGGATATGGCGGCCGACATCAACGCGAAGGTGGAGAATATCGGCGCGCGGCGGCTGTCCACCGTGCTGGAGCGGCTGCTGGAGGAAGTGTCCTTCACCGCGTCGGACCGCGCCGGTGAGGCCGTGCGCGTGGATGCGGCGCTGGTGCGCGACAAGGTTGGGCCGCTGGCGGGCAGTGCCGATTTGTCGCGGTACATCCTGTGATGCTGGCGACGCCGTGCTGACGCTGTTCATGGCGGCTGGTTCCAGTTCCATGGCGCCGCACATCATGCTGCGGGAGGTCGGTGCCGATTTCGAACTGCACCCGCTGTCCTTCGCGCGCCGTGAGCATCGCAGCCCGGCCTATCTCGCCATCAATCCGGATGGGAAAGTGCCGACCTTGCTGGTCGAGGGGCGCCCGCTGACAGAGGTTGCGGGTATCCTGTTCTACCTCGCAAGGCGGTTCCCGGGAGCGGCGCTGCTACCGGATGACCGGCCCGAAGCCGAAGCGCAGGTGGTGTCGTGGATGTCGTACCTGGCCTCCACCGTGCACCCCGCGCGCCGGGCAGGAACGGAGCGCGCCAGAGAGGCATGGCAGGCGGTCGAGGCACGGTTGGCCGGCCGCCACTGGGCTGTCGGTGAACGGCTGTCGATCGCGGATATTCATCTGTTTCGACTGTTCTGGCGTTACAAGCGCGCAGCCCCGCACGATCTGCCGCCACTGCCCGTATTGAGGGCCCATCATGCCCGCATGATGCAAAGATCATCTGTCGCAACGACACTCGAGGTGGAAGCGGCGATCGGTTACGAACTGCCTGGTTGACCGGGCAGTATGGTCGGAGCGGCGGGATTCGAACCCACGACCCCCAGTCCCCCAGACTGATGCGCTACCAGGCTGCGCTACGCTCCGACGGGGCTTTGCGTAGAAGAGGCCGCGCCCAATGTCCAGCCCGTCACCCCGGTCCGTATCAATCCTCGGCCCATTCCGGCCAGCGCTTCTTCACCACCGGGCTGTTCGGCGCATAGGCGAGGCAGGTGCCCAGCAGCGCCGGCCGCTTTCCCGGCACCGCCGGCGGCTCGCCCGAGGCGCCATTGGCGATGCGCGCCTCGCGCTCCTTGCGGGCACGCACCGGGTAGAGGGTCTGGAAGGCCACGGTGGCCATCTGCGCCAGCACCTCACGCAGATGCGTGCAGCCCATGGTGCCGCCCACGCGTTCATGCACCGCGCGGTTAAAGCCTGGCCCGATCTTCAGCCCCGCCAGTGCGGCGAAATTCGGCGCGGCCGCGGGGCAGACCGCGAAGGGCGTGAAGTCCGAGGCGGCCTCACAGGCCAGTACATTCATCTCCATGTCGATGGTCATGCGCACCCACATGCCATGCACCGGCTCCCCCGGCCCCACCTGGCCGCGATGTTCCGAGGGGAAGCCATAGGTCTTGGTGTCGACCAGATGCGCTTCGATGTCGAAATCGCCGTCGGCGCGGTGATAGCCCTTCAGCGCAATGTCGCGCAGATGGAGCAATTCGCGTTCGACCGGTTCGGATAGCGGCATCGGCAAACCCTTTTCGCGCTGTAACGACCCATCTAGGGCGCCGCCGCCCCTTGGGGAAGCCGGCTTGACGCATGGCGCCCGCGCCCGCGACGCTGCGCCCAACAACACCCGAGGAAGCGCAGTGCCAGCCATCCCCATCAAGGACCACATCTTCACCATCGTCGGCGGTGCATCGCTGGTCGGTTCGGCCACCGCCGAACACCTGCTCGCGCAAGGCGCCGCGGAGGTGCGCGTCCTGGACAATTTCTCCCTCGGCGGCGACGGCGCCATCGCGCATCTGCGCGGCGAGCCGCGCCTGAAGGTGATCCGCGCCGACATCCTGCGCCTGCCGGAACTGCTCGAGGCCTATCGCGGCACGCATGGCGTGCTGCATCTGGCCGCGCTGATGACGCTGAACATGGACCGCGACCCCTGGACGGGCCTGGATGTAAACATCCGCGGCGCGCAGAACAGCATCGAGGCAGCGCGGCAGGTTGGCGCGCAGAAATTCGTCTTCGCCAGTTCGAATGCGACCTATGGCTACGGCCCCGGCATCAAGGGTGATCTGGTCGAAACCACGCCCTTCCATTCGGTGGGCGCGCCGCCCGCGGCGATCCTGTATGGCGCATCAAAAATCATCGGCGAGCAGCTTTGCCGCGACGCCTACCGCAAGCACAAGCTGGACTATGTCGTTCTGCGCTATTCCACCGTCTATGGCGAACGCCAGCACTACCGCGCCGCCAATGCGCTCTACATCATCGAGACCTATGACGCGCTGAAGGCAGGCCGCGCGCCCCGCGTGTTCGGCGATGGGTCGGAGACGAAGCACTTCGTCTATGTCGGCGACCTGGCGCGCGCCAATGCCGCCGCCTTCGAATCCGCGGCCACCGATGTGGCGGTGAACGCATCCGGCCCCGAAGCCGTCACCACTTTGGAACTGGTGCGCCTGGTGACCGAGATCGCCGGCGGCGGCCCCGCGCCGGAATTCGAGGGCGAGACGCCGGGCAAGGTGCGCCTGACCTCCGGCGGTGCGTTCCGCATCGCCAACGAAGAAGCCGCGAAAATCCTGGGCTGGGTGCCGCAGATTGGCATGCGCGAAGGGCTGCGACGTCTGATAACCTGGCTGGAAGAAGATCGTCGGAGGAATGCATGAGCCATTTTCTTGCCCTCAGTCGCCGGGCGCGCGCATCCGCGCGCTTGGCTTCGCGGCACTGGCCGCGGGCGCCGTTCAGCGCCTTGCCCGCCGGCGGCGCGCCACCCATCGTGGCACGCCGCAGCCTGTTGCTGGCCGCCCTGGCCAGCCCCTCTATCGCGCAGCCCTGGCGCCCGGAAAGGCCGGTCGAGATCATCGTCGGCTTCGCGCCGGGCGGCGGAACGGACCTCGATGCACGCAGCTATGGCGCGGCGATGGAACGCCTGCTCGGCGTGCCCTTCGTGGTGAGTAACCGCGCCGGCGCGGGCGGCGAGGTGGCGCTCGCGGCAGTGGCGCGCGCGCGGCCCGATGGCACCACGCTCGGCACC
This sequence comes from Alphaproteobacteria bacterium, assembly GCA_026400775.1. GTDB lineage: Bacteria > Pseudomonadota > Alphaproteobacteria > Acetobacterales > Acetobacteraceae > Rhodovarius. The sequence continues at coordinate 16,770 of JAPLOK010000195.1, forward strand.
ACCAACATGCCCGGCATCGTCACCATCCCGATCGAGCGCCGCGCGCAATTCCAGCTGAGCGATTTCGCACCCATCGCGAATCTCGTCACCGACCCCAGCGCCATCACCGTGCATGCGCAAAGCCCCTTCCAGACATTGGCCGACATCATCAACCGCGCTCGGGAGGCGCCCGATGTGCTGACCTATGCCAGCCCTGGCGTCGGCACCGATGACCACCTGCAACTGGTGTTGCTGATGGCCGCCACCGGCATCCGCATCACCAACGTGAATTACGCAGGCGAAGCGCCGATGCGCACCGCGCTGCTGGGCCGCCAGGTGGATATGATGGGGCTGAATCTCGGTGCCTCGGCGCAGAACCGGGACAATATGCGCATTGTCGCG
>JAPLOK010000107.1 GCA_026400775.1 Alphaproteobacteria bacterium
CGCGAGCACCAGGCGCCGGCACGGCTGCATGTGCCGCTGGGCGGCCGCGGCTACCCGATCGTGATCGGCCCGGGCCTGCTGGAACGCGCCGGCGTGGAACTGGCCGACAGCCTGCCCGGTCGGCGCTGCGTGGTGATCTCGGATGAAAGCGTGGCAGGGCTGCACCTGCCCCGGCTGCGCGCTGGCCTGGCCGCGGGTGGTTTCGAGATCATCGCCGAATTGCTGGTGCCGCCGGGTGAGGGGAGCAAATCCTTCGCGCATTACCAGCGCCTGGTGGATGCGGTGCTGGCCGCGCGCGCCGATCGTCGCACGGCGGTGATCGCGCTGGGCGGCGGCGTGGTGGGGGACCTGGCCGGCTTCGTCGCCGCCAGCGTGCTGCGTGGCCTGCCCTTCGTGCAATGCCCGACCACGCTGCTGGCGCAGGTGGACAGTTCCGTCGGTGGCAAGACCGGCATCAACACTGTTCATGGCAAGAACCTGGTCGGCGCCTTCCACCAGCCGCGCGCGGTGCTGGCTGATGCCGAAGCGCTGGCCACGCTGCCGCCGCGCGAATTGCGCGCCGGCTGGGCGGAAGTGGCCAAGCACGGGTTGTTGCAGGGCGCCTTGTGGGAATGGTGCGAGGCGCATGGCCCCGCCGCCATCGCCGGCGACCCCGCCGCGCTGACCCATGCGGTGCTGGAATCCTGCAAGCTGAAATCCGCCGTCGTCGCGGCTGATGAATTCGAGGAAGCGCCCGATGGCGGCCGCGCGCTGCTGAACCTGGGCCACACCTTCGGCCACGCGCTGGAGGCCGAATGCGGCTATGACGGCAGCCTGCTGCATGGGGAGGGCGTGGGCCTGGGCCTGGGCCTGGCCGCCATGCTCTCCGCCCGGCTCGGGCTTTGCGCGCAGGAATGGCCGGGCCGCGTGCTGTCGCACCTGCAATCGGTGGGCCTGCCGGCGCGACTGCGCGACCTGCCGCGCGGCTTTTCGACCGATGCGCTGATCGGCCGCATGCGCGCCGACAAGAAAGCGCGCGAGGGCGCGCTGCGCTTCATCCTGATGCGCGGCGCCGGCGAATGCCATACCGCCGTCGGCATCGACGAAGCCGCGGTGCGCGCGCTGTTGCACGACGAAGGCTGCGCGCCATGAGCCTCACCCTGCGCCTGCCGCCCGAGACCGACAGTGTCACCCGTCTGCTCGACGCGCTCGAAGGCTTCGCCGAGGAACACGACATCCCGATGGCCGCCATGGCGCGGCTGAACATCCTGGCCGATGACCTCGCCGCCAATGTCGTGATGCACGCCAAGGGTGCCACGCATCTGGAGGCCAGCCTGCATCACACCCCCGGCCAGCTCACCTTCATCCTGGCCGATGATGGCGCGCCTTTCGACCCGCTGGCCCAGGCCGCGCCCGACACCACCGCACCGGTCGGGGAGCGTGTTGTCGGGGGCCTCGGCATCCATCTTTTGCGGCAGATGGCAAGCAGCGTGGAGTACCGCTACGAATCCGGCCGCAACATCCTGACACTGACCCTGGCCGACAGCGCCAAGTGACGGCACAATCACCTTGAATTGAGGAACCACCCGATGCAGATCACCAAGTCCGACACCGTCGGCATGACCGTCGCCACCCTGGACGGCCGCCTGGACACCGCGACCGCGCCCGCAGCCGAGGGCGAATTGATGGCGATGCTCGCAGCATCCGGCCTGGTGCTGGACATGACCAAGGTGCGCTATGTGTCGTCGGCCGGCCTGCGCCTGCTGTTGAAGATGGCGAAGGAAGCCAAGGGCAAGGGCGCCAAATTCGCGCTGGTCGCGCTGCAGCCGGCAGTGCGCGAAGTTTTCGAGATCTCGGGCTTCGACAAGATCATCCCCTCCTTCGCCACCGTGGCAGACGCCACCGCGGCCTGACCACAGGCCATGGCCCGGCTCGAGCTTGCACGCGCGGGCCTGGCGGAACTGGCGGGGCTTGCGGCATCCCCGGTGCTGGATGCGCGGCTGGACCGCGCGTCCGGGCTAATTGACGCCATCACCGCGCCGCCCTCGCTGAATGATTCCGGCTGGGCGGCGCTGCTGGACGCGGCGACCGTGCAGGAAACCCAGCTGTTCCGTGCGCCGCGGCAAATGCAGCGCCTGGCCGAAGCGTTGCCCGCGCAATTGGCCGCCGCGTGCGCTGCAAATCGCCCGCTGCGCATCCTCTCCGCCGGCTGCGCGACCGGCGAGGAGGTCTTCACCCTGGCCGCCATCGCGCAACAGGCATCGCTGGACGCAGCGCCCGGCACGGCGATCGAGGTGGTGGGCCTGGACATCTGCCGCCCCGCCTTGGCCAGTGCCGAGCAGGGGCGCATCGGCCCGCATCTGGGCGCGCCGCTGGCCGCGGTGCCGGTGCGCTATCTGCCATGGCTGGCAGGGCCTGGGGGTGCGCCGCGCCCATCTGCCATGGCTGGCAGGGCCTGGGGGTGCGCCGCGCCCGCATGCGGCGCTGCGCCGCACCGCGCGGTTCCGCCGCGCCACGCTGCTGGCACCGCCCGATGATCTCGGCGGTTTCGATGTCATCCTGTGCCGGAACGTGCTGATCTACATGACGGACACGGCACGCGCGCGCGTGGTGAATGCGCTGTCGCGGCATTTGCGCCCCGGCGGCGTCTTGGGCCTGGGCCCCACCGACGACACGCCCGCAGCACCCTTCGCGCGCCTGGGAGAGGGCCTGTACCGCCATGGCTGAGCGCCTGTTCCGCCCGCCGGTGCTGCGCCGCCTGCCCGATGGCTGGATGGGCTACCATGACGGTCAGGCCTGGCCGGTGCGCGACCCCGGAGGCGCCGCCGATGCCGTGGGCGCCACCTGGTTCTTCACCGGTGAGGCACTGCTGGTCGAACCGCCCGAGGGCGAATTCTGCGCCCTGCCCGCGCGCCCAGCACCGCCGCCTTTGCCGTCGCTGCCCATGCCGCATCGCGCGGCCGCCGCGCCGGTTTTGCCGGGCATGCGGCTTGGCGCGCATGTCGTGCCGCGCGCGGCATTGTGGCGCCTGGTGCCGATGCCGGCCGTCACGCCGCTGCCCTTCGCACCGCCGGGCGTGATGGGGCTGGGGGTGTCCCAGGGCTTCGCCGCGCTGGTGCTGGATGGCGCTGCGGATGCGCCGCTGC
>JAPLOK010000428.1 GCA_026400775.1 Alphaproteobacteria bacterium
CCCACGGTGACGGATGCGGATGTGGTGCTGGACTGGATCGACCCGGCGCGCTTCGCCGGCGGGCAGATCGCGTTGGATGCGGGCGCCGCTTTGCGCGCGGTGAGTGCTACGGTTGCAACACCCTTGGCGATGGATGCGCGCGCCGCGGCGCATGGCATCACCGAGATCGTGACCGAAACCATGGCCAGCGCGGCGCGCGTGCATGCCCTGGAAAACGGCAAGGAAACCGCAGGCCGCACGATGATCGCCTTTGGTGGAGCAGCGCCTTTGCACGCAGCGCGCATGGCGCAGAAACTGGGCATCGACCGCGTGCTGGTGCCGGTAGGCGCGGGCGTGGGTTCGGCGCATGGCTTCCTCGGCGCACCCATTGCCTATGAGGTGGTGCGCACGCGGCTCATGCCGCTCTCCGCCTTCGATGCGGCGGCGGTCAATGACATCTTCGCCGCGATGCGCGCGGAGGCCCATGCGGTCGTGCGCCTGGGCGCGCCCGCCGCCACACTGACCGATATCCGCACCGGCTTCATGCGCTATCGCGGCCAGGGGCATGAGGTGCCTGTTGCGCTGCCCCCCGGCCCCTATGGCGCCGAAGGTGCCGCGCAACTGCGCATCGCCTTCGAAGCCGCCTACCACGCGCTCTATGGACGCATCATCCCCAAGCTTGAGATCGAGGTGCTGACCTGGACGCTCGCGCTGTCAGAGGCGCATGGGCTGCCCGCGCGCATCCCGCCCGCTCCACCCGCCGCCGCACCACCACCCACCGGCAGTCGCAGCATCACCGACCCTGGCAGCGGCGCGCGCGTCGATGCCGCCATCCATGACCGCGCCGCACTGCCCGCCGGTTCGCGCATCGCAGGCCCCGCCATCATCGTGGAGGCCGAGACCTCCACGCTGATCCCATCGGGCTGGTATGCCGGCCCCGACGCCACCGGCCACATCATCATCGAAAGGGCCGCGCCATGATCCCGGAAATCACCGTCCAGGTCCTGTGGAACCGCCTCCTCTCGGTGGTGGAGGAACAGGCGCAGACCCTGGTCCGCACCGCCTTTTCCACCGCAGCCCGCGAAGCTGGTGACATTTCCGCCGGCGTCTTCGACATGGGCGGGCGCATGCTGGCGCAAGCCGTCACCGGCACGCCCGGCCACATCAATTCCATGGCCCGCAGCGTGGTGCATTTCCTCGACGCCTTCCCGGCCGAGACACTGCGCGATGGCGACATCCTGATCACCAACGACCCCTGGAAGGGCACCGGCCACCTCTTCGACCTGACCGTCGTCACGCCCATCTTCCTGGACGGCAAGGCGGTCGCGCTCTTCGCCAGCACCACGCATGTGGTCGATATCGGCGGTCTCGGCGTCTCGGCCGAGGGCCGGCAGATCTATCATGAGGGCCTCTACATCCCGCTCATGCATCTCGCGCGGCAGGGCCGCATCAACGAGGATCTGCTGAACATCGTCCGCGCCAATGTGCGCGAACCGGTGCAGGTGGTGGGCGACATCTACGCGCTGATCGCCTGCAACGAGATGGGCGGCAAGCGCCTGTCGGCGATGATGCGCGAATTCGCGCTGCCGGACCTGAACGAACTGGGCGAACAGATCATCACCCGCTCGCGCCGCGCCATGGCCGACGTCATCGCCAAGCTGCCGCAGGGCAGCTGGTCCACCGCCATGACCATCGACGGCTTCGAGGCGCCGATCACCCTGGCCGCCACGCTGACCATCGCGGGCGATCGCGTGCTGGTGGACTATGCCGGCACATCCGGCCTGTCGGGCTACGCCATCAATTGCCCGCTCTGCTACACCGATGCCTATACGGCCTTTGGCGTGAAAGCGGCACTTGCGCCCTGGATTCCAAACAACACCGGTACGCTGGATGCGGTGATCGTGACCGCGCCCGAGAACAGCATCGTCAATGCGCCGCCGCCGGCCGCGGTCTACGCGCGCAGCGTCATCGGCCATATGCTGCCCGATGTGGTTTATGGCTGCCTCGACCAGGCCATGCCGGAGACGGTGCCGGCCGAGGGCACGTCTTCCCTTTGGAACCTTACCCTCGTCGCAGGTCACGGCCTGACTGACACCGGCGGTTCCGCCACCCGCGCCTACACCTTCACCACCTTCCATTCGGGCGGCGCCGGCGCTCGCCCCGCGCAGGATGGGCTGTCCGCCACGCCCTTTCCATCCGGCGTGCGCAACGTGCCCGTGGAAATCACCGAAGCGATCACGCCGCTGGTCGTCTGGCGCAAGGAATTGCGCGCCAATTCCGGCGGTGCCGGGCGCACCCGCGGAGGCCTCGGCCAGCATATGGAAATCGCCAGCCGCGATGGCGCCTTCGGCATCCAGGCGCGCTTCGAACGCGCGGATTTCCCGGCGCGCGGCAGGGCAGGGGGTGGGCCAGGCGGCTTGGGCCGGCTCTCGCTCGGATCGGGCGCCGCACTGCGCACAAAAGGCCTGCAACGCATCCCCGCCGGCGACCGCCTGGTGGTGGAAATGCCCGGCGGCGGCGGCCGCGGCGACCCCTTCACGCGCGACCCCGCGCTCGTGTCACGCGATGTTCTTTTCGGCCTGATTGACCCCGCAGCGGCCCGCGCGGAATACGGCGTCATCCTTCACGCCGATGGCACGCCGGATCTCGATGCCACGGCCCGTCACCGAGGTTGAACCATGCGCCGCCGCCTGCTCCTGGCTGCTGCCACCATGCCGCTCACGGCGCGCGCGCAATGGCGCCCGGATCGCCCGGTCCGGCTCATCATCGCCTTCCCGCCGGGCGGTTCCACCGATGTGCTGGGGCGTCTGCTGGCACCCTTGATGAGCGCCACGCTCGGCCAGCAGGTGGTGCCCGAAAACCGCACCGGTGCTGCCGGCGCCGTTGCCTCCGGCTTCGTCGCGCAAGCAGCGCCTGACGGGCAGACATTGCTGCTCGATTCCGGTGGCCACGCCACCAACCCGTTCTTGATGCGCGGCCTGTCCTTTGACTACCTGATCAGCTTCGCGCCAGTCACGCTGCTGGCCACGCTGCCCTTGGTGCTGGTGGTGCGCGCTGAATCCGGCATCACCACGCTGCCCGAACTGCTCGATCGGGCGCGGCGCGAACCGACCACCTATGGCAGCGTGGGCGTCGCCTCGCGCACGCATCTCGCAGGCGCGCTCATGCTGCGCCGCGCGGGCATCGGGGCCACGCATGTCCCCTATCGCGGCGGCGCCGAGCAGATCACCGCGCAGCTGCGTGGCGAGACGCTGTTCGGCTTTTCCTCCATCGCGCTGACCGCGGCACTGGTCCGCGAAGGCCGGCTGCGCCCGCTTGCCGTCAGCGCGCCTGAAGCAGTCGCGCAATTCGCGGGCGTCGCCCCGGTCGCGGCCCAGGGTTTTGCGGGCTTTTCCATGATGGACTGGCTCGCGCTGCATGCGCCTGCCGCGACGCCTGCTCCCGTCATCGCCGCACTGTCCGAAGCCGCGCGCGCCGCGATGGCCGAGGCCGCCATCCAACCGCGCCTCGCCGAATTCGGGCTGCAACCCGCCGCATATGGCCCGGCGGCACTGGCGCAGTTCCTGGCGCAAGAACGCACCGTCATGCGCGAGCTGATCGCGGCCGAAAACATCCGGCTTGATTGACGCCCCGTCGCTGGCGCGCGGATACTCCCACGCCTTCGCCGGGAGACACCGCATGCCCATGCTGAACCGCCGCGCAGCCCTGTCGCTGCCGGCCATCATCGCCACGCCCGCCATGGCGCAATGGGCGCCGACGCGGCCCGTACGCGTCGTCGTCGCCTGGCCGGCGGGTGGTTCGGCCGATGCCTCCATCCGCCTCGGTTCGGCCGATGCCTCCATCCGCCTCATCGCGCCGCATATGCAGAATGTGCTGGGGCAGCCCGTAGTGATTGAAAATCGCGGCGGCGCCTCGGGTTCGATCGGCGCCGGCGTTGCGGCGCAGGCCGCGCCCGATGGCTACACCTTCCTGTTCGACGCCGCGGGCCAGGTCAGCAATCCGCTGCTGATGCGCGGCCTGGGCTTCGATTATGCGCGCGCCTTTGCGCCCACGCTGCTGGTGGCCCTGCTGCCCAATGTGCTGACGGTGCGCGCCGATGCGCCGGTGCGAGATGTCGCGGGACTGATTGCGCATCTGCGCGCCAACCCTGGCACGCCCTATGCCAGCACCGGCATCGGCCTGATGTCGCATCTGGCTGCCGTGATGTTCACCGGGCGCGAGCGGCTGAATGTCACGCATGTGCCTTACCGCGCCTCGGCGCAGTCCATCCCCGCGCTGCTGGCGGGCGAGACCTTCTTCACCTTCAACACCACGCCCTTAGTGATGCCGCTGATCCGCGACGGGCGGCTGCGCGCGTTGGCCGTTGCAACGCCCCAGCGCATCCCCGCACTGCCCGACACGCCGACCACCGACCATGCTGGAACTCGGCTATGACGGCTTCTCGATGAACGAATGGCTTGGGTTGTTCGCGCCAACCGGCACGCCTGATGCCGCGATCGCGCGTGTCGCCGAAGCCGCGCGCGCGGGCCTGGCGGACCCCACGGTGCGCGAACGCCATGCGCTGCTGGGGGCCGAGATCATCGGCGGCACCACCGCCGAGTTCGCCACCTTCCTGGCCGAGCAACGCACGCGAATCAGCGGCCTGATCCGCGACAACAACATCACGCTGGACAGTTGAGCGCGCCCAGCCCCGAAGCCCTGCGCGCGGCGCTCGCGGCGCAGCTGGCCACGCGCGGCTATGTGCTGCCGCATCACGGGCTGATGGCGGCAGCACTGCCCGATCTCGCGGCCGCCTATGGCCCGATGTACGCGGCGCTCACCATCACGCCGCATCACCTCTCGGCGCTGGATCGCGAATGCATCTGGCTCACCCTGCTCATCGCCGATGGCCAGGCGGTGGGCACGCATCATTTGGAGCTGTTCCTCAAGCTCGGCGGTACGGATGACCAGGCGCGCGCGCTGCTGCGGCTGGCCGCGCATGCTGCCGGTGCCGCGCGCTATGCCTTCATCGATGGGGCCTGGGCGCCGCATTGGCCGGGCGGCGATGGTGTCCGCGAATATCTGGCCGCGGCGGATGCGCTGGCGCCCGCGCTGCCGCAGGCACTCACCCGCGCCTGCCTGGCCGCCGCCGCCACGCTGCTGCGCGACGCCTGGGGCCTGCGTGCCACGCTGCCCGCAGCCCTGCATGCCGGCATGGCCGAGGGCGCTCTGGCCGAAGCCATCGCGCTCACCATCTGGCCCGGCGGCGTCAACCGCCTGGTGGAGGCTGCGGATATCTGGCTCGCCCTGATCCGCGACGGCATTGCGCCGGCCAGCGAAGCCTTCCGCGCCTGGGCCGAAACCCCCGGGCAGGGACCGTTGCGCCTGCCGAAGGAACCTGCTTAACGCCACCGCAACAAACCAGGGGACTCGGGTTATGCGGCTGGTGACCTTCTCCGACGCGCGCGGCGCGCGCATCGGTGTGCTGGATGGCGATGCCGTACGCGACCTGCACGCAGCCGACCCGCATCTGCCGCGTGACATGATCGGGCTGATCGCCGGTGGCGTACCCGCACTCGCGGCCGCGCGCGCCGCCGCCGCCCGCGCGCCGGTGGTGGCGGATGCGAAGCTGCTGGCCCCCATCCCGCGCACGCCGAAGAACATCTTCTGCGTCGGCAAGAACTACCATGAGCACGCGAAGGAATTCGCAGGCTCGGGCTTCGACGGAGGTGCCAAGGATGTGGTGCCGCCTTACCCCGTGGTGTTCAGCAAGCCGCACACCGCCATCATTGCGCAGGGCGAGCCCATCCTCTCCGCGCTCGATCCCACCGGCGGGCTGGATTACGAGGGCGAATTGGCCGTGGTCATCGGCACTGGCGGGCGCGGCATTTCCAAGGCCAATGCGCTGGCGCATGTCTTCGGCTATACCATCGTCAATGACGTAACCGCGCGGCATCTGCAAAAGCGCCACAGCCAATGGGTGCTGGGCAAGGGCCTGGACAGCTTCGCGCCCATGGGCCCCGCCATCCTGACCGCTGACGCCGCACCCGACCCCGCGAAGCTGGAACTCACCACCTGGGTCAACGGCCAGCAGCGGCAGCATGCGCCGGTGGCCGACCTGATCTTCGACATCCCGACATTGATCGAAGCCATCAGCGCCGCCATCACGCTGGAGCCGGGCGATGTGATCGCGACGGGCACGCCAGCGGGCGTGGGCATCGGCTTCAGCCCGCCGGTCTTCCTGAAGTCAGGCGATGTCGTGCGAATTTCCGTGCCGGGAATCGGTGTGCTCGAAAATCCTGTAGCCTGAGCGGGGAAGAACATGCGCAATCGCCACACGCTTCGCCTTGCCCGCCGCCGGCTATTGGCCAGTGCGGCGCTCTCGCCCGCGCTGGCCTGGGCGCAGCCCGCCTGGCCCGGCGGCCGCGCCGTGACCATGGTCGTGGCCTTCCCGCCCGGCGGGCAGGCAGATGTCTCCGCGCGCCCCACGGCCGCAGCGATGGAACGCGCGCTCGGCGTCGCCGTGCCCGTGGTCAACCGCGCCGGTGCGGCGGGCGCCCTGGGCAATGCCTTCGTCGCACGCGCGCCTGGTGATGGGCACACGCTGCTGATGGCGCTCTCCTCCGTCCTCATCCTGCCCGAGGCCGACCGCATCCACGCCCGCCCGCCGCAATACGAGGTGGAGCAACTCACCCCCATCGCGCGCATCACCAATGATCCCACGGTGCTGGTGGTATCCGGCGATGCGCCCTGGCGCACGCTGGAAGACTTCATCGCCGATGCACGCCGCCGGCCGGGTGCGATCAGCTATTCCTCCTCCGGGCATTTCGGCGCGTTGCATGTGCCGATGGTGATGCTCTCGGCCGCTGCTGGCATCGAGCTGCTGCATGTGCCCTTCCAGGGCGGCGGGCCTGCGCTGACGGCTCTGCTCTCGGGCACGGTGCAAGCATTGGCGTCCGGCACTGGGCCGGTGATGCAGCATATCCAGTCCGGGCGGTTGCGGGCGCTGGCCAGTTCGGCGCCCACGCGCCAGGCCAACCTGCCCGATCTGCCGACCTTCGTCGAACGCGGCCTCACGGGTGTGGAATACGCCATCTGGGCCGGTGTCTTCGCGCCCGCCAGCACGCCCGCGCCCTTGCGCGAGCAAATCCGCCAGGCCGTCGCGCGCGCCGCGCAGGATGCCGATACCGGCCGCGCGCTCAACACCGCCGGCAGCCCGCTTTCCTACATGGATGGCGAGGCTTTCGCGCGTTTCGTGGCCGAGGATCAGGCGCGGCTTGTCGCGGTCGCGCGCCGTATCGGGCGGGTGGAGTAGAGCCAAGAGCAGGATGCGTTGAGGCGGAATCGCCGAAAACGTTGATTCCCGCTCTCAGCAGCCGGCTAGAGCATGCTGTCTTTTGATAGAATCGGGATTCCGGCGCGGCTGAGTTTCTGATTCAAGCTTCCTGCTGGACAGGAGGCCAGCGGGGATGCGGCCATACTCAGACGATTTGCGAGAGCGGGCGTTGGCGCGCGCTG
>JAPLOK010000291.1:0-2870 GCA_026400775.1 Alphaproteobacteria bacterium
CGAAGAATTCGCCGCCCAGGTTGAACACCACGATGCGCTTGCCCGCGGCTTCCGTCACATGCCGCGCGCCCGGCGGGATCTCGGCGGCAGGCGCCACCACATGCGCTACCACCCGTAGACCGCCTTGGCATTGCCGCCATAGATCGCGGCCCGCCGCGCATCACCCAGGAAGCCAGGGATGGCGAAGCGCGGATCGTCGAAATCCCAATGCGGATAGTCCGAGGCGTAGAGGATGCGGTCCCAGCCGATCCATTCCATCAGCTGCACCAGCTGTTCGGGGCGGTCCGGTTCCTCGATCGGCTGGGTGCTGAGCCAGATGTTGCGGCGGATATAGTCGGATGGGCGCAGCTTCAAATGCGGCACCTCGCCGGCCATGCTCTGGTGCAGCTTGTCCAGCCGCCAGGCGAGCGATGGCAGCCAGGCGAAGCCGCATTCGATCAGCACCACGCGCAAGCTGGGCAGATGCTCGAACAGGCCTTCCACCACCATTGACGCGACAAGGCTCTGGCAGGAGGTCGCGTGCTCGCTCACCTCCTCGATGTAGAAGCTGGGCCAGCCGCCATTGGTCATGGTGTGGCCGGAATAGCCGAAGGCATGGAAGGCGACAGGCAGCCCGGCCTCGGCGGCGGCCTCATAGATCGGCCAGTAATGCGGGTTGCCGCCGGGCTGGCTGGTGCGCGAGAGCATCAGCACCTGCGCGAAACGCGGGTCACCGGCGCGCAGCCGGATTTCGCGGGCCGAGGCTTCCGGGTCCTCATAGGGCACCACCACGCTGGCGCGGAAGCGGCCATCGCGCGCCACCCATTCGGCCAGCTGCCATTCATTCGCCGCGTGGCAGAGACCCGCGGAGAAGCCCGCATTCTGCTCGCCCTGGCCCACGCCGAGCGGGTTCAGCACGCCGATATCCACGCCGAAATGGTCAAGATGCTGGCTTGCGACAAATTCCACGTCAGAGGCCGGGGTGCCGCCACCGGGCGGCCAGGCATCCCGCCGGCAGGCCAGCGGCTGCGACTTCGGATAGGGCGTGCCGCGCATATACCCGTGTTGCAGGCGGATGCCGTAATCGCGCAGCCGCTGGCGATGCGCGGCCGAGAGCCAGGGGTCGAAATCGGTCAGCTTCGGCACGCGCGGATGGATGTCCACATCCACGAGGCCGAGCGTGGCGGCGGCGGGGCGCGCGGGCGCCAGATGGCCGCGGGGCAGGATCAGGTTCATGGGCGGTTCCCTTCCAGCCGAGGATAGGCCGCAAGGGCGTTGCGGTGCAAAGCCTCGTTGCTGATGGGCAATGCTGTGGCCGCGTGCCCATGCGGCCAGTCGGAGGCCGGCAGCAGCCGATCGGGCATGTTCAGCTGTGACAGCGCGGCTGCCACCGCGTCATCCGGAGCATCGAAGGGTGTCGTGGTGAGCCAGATATGGCGGCGCGCGGTCTCGGTGGGTGGTTCGGACTGCCAGGGGATTTCGAAACGCACACCCTTCCAGATCTTGGTCAGGCGCCAGAGGAAGGCGGGCAGCCAGGTGCAGCCGGATTCGGCGAAGACCACGCGCAAGCCGGGGAAGCGGGTGAAGACGCCCTCGGTGATCAGGGAGGCCAGCGCCGACTGGAACCCCTGCTGCGAGGCCGCTGCATCTTCCATCACCCAGGAGGGCCAGCCCACCGAGGTGACCGGGTGGCGATAGGCGCTGCCGGCATGCAGGCAGAGCGGCAGGTCTTGGCGGACCAGGGCTTCGTAGACGGGCCAATGCGCGCGCCGGCCATGCTGGATTTCATTGCCCATGACCAGGCGCAGCGCCTGCACGAAGCGCCGGTCCGGGGCGAGGCGTTCGATCTCTGCCACTGCGTATTCGGGTTCATTGGGCAGGATGATGGCGGCGCGCAGGCGCGGGTCGCGGTCCAGCCATTCGGCGCGGATCCAGTCGTTCAGGCCGCGGGTGAAGCCGGCATTCATGTCGGCGTTGAAGATCAGCTGGACGCCGTAGAGGCAGTTCAGGATGGCGTGCGTGGTGCCGGTCGCGTCCAGGAAGGCTTGCAGCGCGGGCAGGTCCGGGAAGCCGCCAGTGGCGGGGCGGAATTGCGGCGCGACGGTGAGCGGGGAGTTGGGCGGGTAGGATTGGGATTCGAAACCTTCTAGGCCGCGTTGCGCGATGGCATCCGCCCAGAGGGGTTCGAGATGCGGGCGCAGCGCGTCGAGGGACGGCACCATGGGGTGGAGGTCTGTGTCGATCATGGGCCTAGCCTGCCTGCATCAAAGCTACGCCATAACCCTGCATCCGCGCATCGGCGGTGACCAGTCTGGCGCGTTCCGTCGCCGCGATGGCGAGCAGCAGATGGTCAAAGGGGTCGCGATGGTCATCGCGCCATCGCAACCGGCCGAGGCGTTCGACATGCTCGGGCGTGACGGCAAGCAGCACTAAGCCGGCATCCTCGGAGCCGCGTTTCAGCCTGGCCGGGTCGATGTCGATCTTGCCGACGCGGCGCTTGGCCGCGACCTCCCACAGCGAGACGGTGCTGACCAGAACGTCGTTGCCACGACTGGCGATGGCGCGTGCCGCACGCTTGTTCAACGCCGGATCATCGGCCGCGAACCAGAGCAGCGCATGCGTGTCGAGCAGCAGCCTCATTTGCGCGGCATAAGGGGGGCGGCGATGGACGCGTCCATATCCTGCAGCGGGTCGTCGAAATCCTTGGGAATGGTGAATTCGCCACGCATGAAGCCGGCCCGGCGCGGTGCCAGGGACGCCACCGGTACCAGCCGTGCGACCGGCTGGCCATGTGACGTGATCGTGACGCTGCCGCCCGCGCGCACATGGCGGAGGTGCTCGGCCAGATGGCCGCGCAGCTCACGGATCGTGATGTGGTCTTCGCTGGGCAT
>JAPLOK010000291.1:2932-14851 GCA_026400775.1 Alphaproteobacteria bacterium
CATGCTGTGTACACCGAATGCGTCGACGATACTATCACATATGACAGACCGTCAGCTTCCGCCCTTCGATCAGCGAGGCATAGCTCTCCCGCACCGTGGCCAGCCGCGGGTTCTGCCCATGCGCATCGAAGGCCGCCTGGTCGGCATAGACCTCCACCAGCATCACCTTCGTGTGGTCCGGCGTGCCGTCGCGCCCCAGCGGCTGCAGCACGTCGAACTGCGCGCAGCCGGGTTCTTCCTGCTTCGTCGCCTTGGCATGTTCGCTGATGATGGCGGTGAAGGCGGCGTGGTTCGCGGCCTCCATCTGGAATTCGACGATGATGCCGATGCGGGGCATGGCCTGTCCTCCGGTTGTTGCGCGCAGCGTGGCGCGGCAATTGAGGGGATGCAACACGAGCCGGGCCGCGTTAGCTTGCCGCGCAGGAGGAACTTAACATGCTCACCCGTCGCCTGGCGCTTGGCGCCACCCTGGCCGTGCCGGCCGCCCCTGCGCTCGCGCAGGTTGTCTCGCGCAATGCGCGTATCGTCATCGGCTTCCCCGCCGGCGGCAGTTCCGACATCGTGGCCCGCCTCTATGCCGAGAGGCTGCGCGGGACCTATGCGCCCTCTCTCGTGGTCGATGGCCGCGTGGGCGCTGCCGGGCGTATCGCGGTGGAACATGTGCGCGACGCTGACAAGGATGGCACCACCTATCTGCAGACGCCGGCCAGCATGATGACGCTGCAGCCGCACATCTTCCCGCGCGAAGTCCGCTACGATGCGCTGACCGACTTCATCCCGGTCACCACCGTCTGCACCTTCCCCTTCGCGTTTTGTGTGCCGATGAACCATCCGGCGCGCGACATCCCGGGCTTCGCCGCCTGGGCGCGCACGCAGCCGGCCGAAATTCCCTATGCCTCGCCGGCGGCCGGCGCCAGCCCGCATTTCATGGGGCTGATGCTTGCCAATGCGCTGGGCATCCGCATGACGCATATCCCCTATCGCGGCGCGGTGCCGGCGGTGCAGGACCTGATCGCGGGGCGGTTGAACGCCTTCATGGGCGTGCTGGGCGATGTCTCGCCGCAGCATGGCACGGGCCTGCGCATGCTCGCGGTCTCCTCGGCCACGCGCAACCCGCGCTTCCCCGATGTGCCGACCTTCCAGGAGCTCGGCCTGCGGGACCTGACGAAGGATGAATGGTTCGGCGCTTTCCTGCCCGCCGGCACGCCGGCGCCCGTGGTGCAGGGCTCGTTCAATGCGATCCGCACCGCCGCCGCCACGACCGAGATGCGCGAGGCGCTGGCGCGGCTGGATTTCGCGCCGACCACCAGCGAAAGCCCCGCCGCCTTCGCCGCCGAGGTGCGGCGCGAGCGTGAGGAGTGGGGGCCAGTCGTGCGGGCCTCCGGCTTCCAGCCGGAGTGATCCGCGCGCCGTGATGGGTGCGGGCCTCCGGCTTCCAGCCGGAGTGACGCGCTACAGGCGCAGCGCGCGCAACGCCGCGCGCGGCGCCACGTGCTCCTTGGCCGCGAGTTCCGCCACGCGTGCGGGCGTCACGTCGCGCCCATGCGCGTATTCGAACAGCCCGGTCAGCGCCCACATCGCGTCGATGCCCGCCGCCGCCGCACCCGCCAGGTCGGTGTGCGGCGTATCGCCCACGGCCAGCACGCGCGCGCGCGCAATGCCCGGTATCAGATCCAGCGTCGGGCCATAGACCGCCGGATCGGGCTTGCCGATCTCCAGCACATCGCCGCCCATCTCGCGATACACATCGGCAAGCGCGCCTGCGCAGAGGATGCGCTCGCCGGCCACCATCACATGCCGGTCGGGGTTCACGCAGAGCATCGGCAGCCGCGCAGCCGCGCAGGCCGCCAGTTCCGCGCGATAGGGCTCCACCGATTTCGGACCGCGATCGGGGTCGGGCCCGGTGTTGAGCAGGAAATTCGCGGTGCCGACATCAGGCACCAGTTCCGCGATGCCGTCATCCACCACCGAGAGATCGCGATCCGGCCCGATATGGTAGGCGCGGCCCATGAAGCGCGGATCGGACTGCGCCTTCAGCAGCAGCCAGGTCGCCTCGCCCGAGGACATGATGCCGTCATACAGCGCGCGATCGAGGCCCATGGCATCCAGCATGGTCTGGATGAACCAGGCCCGCCGCGGTGCATTGGTCAGGAAGGCGATGCGCTTGCCCGCCGCGCGCATCGCCGCCAGCGCCTCCGGCACGCCCGGATAGGGCTTGCGCCCGTCATGCACCACGCCCCAGAGGTCGAGCACATAGCCGTCGTAATCGCCGAAGGTCTCGGTGATGGATTCCAGGATTTTCATGCGGCGGTCCCCACGGCATCGGTGATGGAAGCGAAGCCCTCGCGCGCGCAGAGCGCGGCCAGGCCATCGAGGATGCGCGGCACCAGCGCCGGCCCCGCATAGGCGAAGCCCGTATAGAGCTGCACCAGCGAGGCACCGGCGCGGAGCTTGGCGAAGGCCTGTTCGGCGCTGGCGATGCCGCCCACGCCGATGAACACCAGCCGCCCGCCGGCATGGCGGTATGCGCGCGCCAGCATCGCGGTGCTGCGTTCAAACAGTGGCGCGCCGGACATGCCGCCGGCCTCGCGCGCATGGCGGCTGCGCAGGCCTTCACGCGCAAGCGTGGTGTTGCTGATGATGACGCCTGCCACGCCGCCGGCGATGCACACATCCAGAATGCCGGGCAGGGCGGCCTCATCCAGGTCGGGCGCGATCTTCACCAGCACCGGCACGCGCTGTTCCGGCAGTGCCGCCAGGATCGCGGCCAGCCGTTCCTCGCCCTGCAGGTCACGCAGGCCGGGCGTGTTGGGCGAGGAGATGTTGATGGTCACGTAATCCACCAGCGGCGCGACGGTGGCATAGAGCGCCGGATAATCGCGCACCGGGTCCGCACCATCCTTGTTCACGCCGATATTCGCGCCCAGCAGGCCGGGCAGCGGCCGGGCCAGGTCCCGCAGCCGCGCCAGGTAGCTGTCGATGCCGCCATTGTTGAAGCCCATGCGGTTGATCACCGCCTGGTCCTGCGTCAGGCGGAACAGGCGCGGGCGCTCATTGCCGGCCTGCGGGCGGGGCGTGACGGTGCCGGCCTCGACGAAGCCGAAGCCCAGGCGCAGCAGCGGCGCTACCGCTACCGCATCCTTGTCGAAGCCCGCGGCCAGGCCCAACGGGTTGGCCAAGTACCGCCCCATCACGGTGCAGGCGAGTGCGGGATGCGCATCGGCGCGCGACTGCCCGGCCAGGCCCATGCGCAAGCCGACCAGCGCCAGGCCATGCGCCTCCTCGGCATCGACAAGCCGCAGCGCGGGCATCAGGGCGGAAGCGAGGGATGGTGTCATGCGAAGCGCCGCATGCCAGAGGCGCGCGCGGCTGGGAAGCCAGCCCGCCCGGCGCATGCTAAGCGCGCCGCGTGAAAGGCCCGCTCTACCTCATGCTGGCGCTCATGCTGTTCGGCATCCTCGATGCCAACAGCAAGGGGCTGTCCACAGAATTCAGCGCCGCCCAGGCGCTGCTGATCCGCCATGGCACGCTGCTGGTGCTGCTGCTGGCCGCGCGCATGCTCTGGCAGGGGGCGGGCGGCACGCTGTGGTCGCGCCATCCCTGGCTGCATGCGACGCGCGCGTTTTCGATGCTCGGTTCGGGCATCTGCTTCTTCATCGCCTTCCGGCATCTGCCGCTCGCGGATGGCTATCTGGTGTATTTCACCGCGCCGTTCCTGACGCTGCTGCTGGCGCGCATCTTCCTGAAGGAACGCGTGCCGCGCCCGGCCTGGATCTGGTGCGCGCTGGGCTTCGCGGGCGTGATCGTGGCGCTGTCGCCGCAGCTCGGCCAGGGCGATGCCGGCAGCATCACGGGGTTCGCCGCCGCCATGATCGGCACGCTGTTCTACGCGGTGAACATCACCATCAACCGCGGCCTGCGGATGGAGGCCGGCATCGCGCGCCTCATCCTCTGGCCCGGCGTGGTGGGCGTGCTAGCCAATGCGCCCTTTGCCGCCGCGCAATGGGTGCAGCCGGACGCGCTGGAATGGGCGCGGCTGATCGCCAATGGCGTGTTGGCCGGGGCGGCGGCGGTGCTGCTGGCACTCGCTTTCCGATATGCGACCGCCGCGCGCCTCGCGCCCTTCGAATTCATCGCCTTGCCATGGTCCGTCACGCTGGACTGGGCGGTGTTCGGCAATGCGCCGGAACCCGCCGTCATCCTGGGCGGTGTCATCGTGGTGGTGGCCTGCGTGATGAGCGAACGCGCGGTCAAGCGTGGTCAGGCGAAGCCTTCGGGAAAGACGTGAAGCCCATCCGCGCCCAGCGGCAATTCCAGCACGCGCAGAACGGCGGCCATCGGCAGCGGCCCGTAGAGATGCGGGAACAGGCCGGGGCGCGTGCCGCTGGCCGGTTCGAAGCGCAGCGCATCGCCCAGGGTCGCGACATCGGCCTCCACGATCAGCAGATCGGCTTCGCCGCGCCGATGTTTCGCCGCCGTTGCGCGCAATTGCGCCGCGGTCGAGAAATGCAGATAGCCGTCGCGCCGGTCGTCATCGCTGCCACGATAGGCGCCGGCGGCTTCGGCAGCCGCCCAATCCGCGCGGCGGACCAATGTGTAGATGCGTGTCTCCATCCGCGCATTCAGGCCGCCACGCGATAGAGCGCAAGCCCCCCGGTCTCGGCCAGCGGCATGCGGCCCACCGCCCAGCCGGGCAGCGCATCGGTGCGGTGGAAATGCGTGGCCCCCGCCGCCAGATCCGGCAGCGAACCCGCCAAGGCGCGGACCGCGATGCGCCGGCAGATGGCGAGCGCGGGGTCAGCTTCTGGTGGGTTCCAGGCCAAGCCGTCCGGCCGCCAGCAGGCGAACTGGAAGGGCGCGCGGCAGACGGCGGCAACCATCGCGGGCAGTGTGGAGGCCTGCGCGTGCGCCGCGAAGCGCGCGCGTCCCACCGGGCATGCCAGTGCTGCGCGTGCACGCCGCAACACCAGCGCCGCCAGCGCCTCGATGCCGCGCACCGCGCAGGGCCCCGCTTCCGCATACAGCGTCCGCGCGAGGATTTCGTGGGCGTTCATCGGCCCACTCCATCAATCTTGCTCTCGATCCGCGCGAGCTGTTCGGTCACGCGCCGATCCATCTCGCGGATCAGTGACAGCGGCACATAGGTGCGCGCGACTTCCAGCTTGAACTCGGCCAGGTCGTCGCGCGTGCGCGACAGGCGGTCGCCATTGCGCAGGTCGCCGCTCTCAATGCGGCGGTCCAGTTCTCGGCGGATGCCGTGCAGCGTCCAGAACAGCCAGACCGCGATGGGGCTCTGCACAAGCGCCATCAGCAGGGCGGGTGAAACATCCTCGGGGTTCATGGTAGTCATCCTTCCGGCTTGGATGAGCGGGACATGTGGAACGATCCTTATCTCGAGACCTGCTGCCGATCGGCTTTGCATCGGCTGATGCTGGTGGGCGCGCATGGCCGCCCGCCCGCCTTGAAGGACGGGCCGTGTCTCAATCGGCTGGCGGGAATGGGCCTGGCGGCCGCGCGCCCCGATGGCCGCTACGAAGCGACCGATGCCGGGCGCGCGGCCCATGGCGTGGTGGTCATGCGCCGCGCCAGGACATCCCGCGCGGCGCCGGCGGGACCATCGGCAGCCGCACTGGCTCGTTGAGGATCAGCCCGGTCACCGCATCCAGCGCGTCATCGCGCGCATGCCGGTCCTCGGGGCGCCAGGCGGCCATTTCGCGGGCGAAGGGGCCGCCCATGACATCCTCATGCGCATGCAGCCGGCGGGCGGCCAGCAGGGGGTCGAGCGCCGCCAGGATGCGCTCCTGCTTGTTGCGCGTGCTGGTATGCGGCCGCACCGCGACGGGCACGCCCATCTCGGCCGCGGTCTTGCGCAGCATCTGCGGCAGAAAGCCGCCAATGCCGTTGGTCTCGATGAAGACCGCCGGCAGATGCAGCGCCCGCAGAAGTTCGGCCACCTTGCGGCATTGCTGCGTTGCGCCGTCGTCGCCCACCGCGTCATCCACGGTGAGCCAGGCGACACGCTGGATGTAGAAGCGCCCCTCCTGGTCCGCATAGGCGCAGGCCAGGACGGAACCATCGCCGCTGCCCGGACGCCCGAAGGCCGGGTCCCAGAAGGCCGCACCCGAGACCATGCGCCGGCCGAGCAGGAACAGGTAGCCGCGCCGATTGGCTTCCATGTATTCCGGCTCCGCGCGGTAGCGGATGATGAGCGCGGGATCGAGGCGCGAGGCTTCGTCATGCACGGGTTCCAGCTGCATCTGCCGCGCGAAGGCCAAGGGCCCCACGCGGCCGCGCAGCGCGTCCACCGCCTCGGGCGAAAAGCGTTCCGGCCAGGCGGAGGCGCCATGCTTGTCGAGCAGCGGCAGGCGCAGCCGGCGATAGCCGCGAAGCAGCGGTTCCTGGTCGGGCCGGTAAAGGCTTTCGGCCACATGCGGCGTGCCGATGATGAGCTGCATGCCGCCTGGCACCAGCACGAATTCCGTTTCGGCGAGGCGCGCGCGCAGTTCCTCGCGCTTGTGCGACGTGTCGCAATTGCCTGCGACTTCGACGTCGTCGGAGATGATCAACTCCGCCCGCGCGCCGGTGATGTTGCCACCGATGCCCTGCGCCAGCATCGAGGGGTCGCGCAGCACGGCATTGCGCGCCACGGTGAAGCGATCCGCGGCCCAACTGTCGTCGCCATCGGGCAGCAGATGCGAGCAGAGCGGATGGCGTTCGATGATGCGCCGCACCTGGCGCACCATGCGCCCCGCGAGCGACTGGTCGGCTGCCAGCACCAGGATGCGCGCATCTGGTTCGATCGACAGCCACCAGGCGCAGAACAGGCCCACCATGGTGGACTTGCCCGAGCCGCGGAAGGCCATCAGCAGCAGGCGGCGATCGCCCGCCTTGCGGCGTTGCGCAAGCCATGTCGCGATGCGGCGGTGATGCGCGGGCGTGGTGAGCGATTGGTGCTCGTTCCAGACCCAGACGAATTCGAGGAATTCACTCGTCGTTCTGCTCGTCACTGTCCTGCGCCTCCGGCTGTGCCAGCGCCGCTCGGGCGCGGGCGACGATGTCGCGGCTTGCATCGGCGTCGTCAGGTGGCATGCGATCGGCGAAGCGTTTCAAGGCATCGATGTAGGAGAGGCCCATCTTGGCTGCGTCATTGCGTGCGCGGAAAAGCTTCGAAACCTCAGCATCTGCGTGCGAGGCATTGCCGCGCGCGAAATTCTCAAGGTCCCGGATAGCCAGTCCCAATAGCCCTTCGAGGTCGAAGCCCAGCTTCCTCAACCCGCGTCGTGGCATGGTACGGTTCCTTTACATCTTGGGTTTGACGGCCCTCACGATCAGCGTGCCGCTGCCCACCGTGATGGTGCCGCCGCTGATGTTCTGCGCGGTCACGCGCACCTGGTCGGTGCTGGCCGTGCCGCCTACGGCCGCGTGGAACACCACGCCGCCATTCTGGAATCCGCTGGTCTTGGCGAAGCCCGCCTGGACCATGTCGCCCTGGCGCACGCCAGGCAGCGTGACGTCATGCGTGTTGGTCGCACCGGCCGCGAGCGCCGGCAGCGCCCAGCCATCATCGGTGACCGTGCATTCGCGCACGCCCCAGCGGCGCGGCCCGCCGAAGATGATCGGCGGCGCGTGCTGCGCGCCGGTGTAGAGCCTGAGACTGCGCAGCACGGCGCTGGCC
The DNA here is from genome assembly GCA_026400775.1 of Alphaproteobacteria bacterium. Lineage (GTDB taxonomy): Bacteria > Pseudomonadota > Alphaproteobacteria > Acetobacterales > Acetobacteraceae > Rhodovarius. Next base: position 10,608 of record JAPLOK010000291.1, read on the forward strand.
GAGCCGCCACGCACGCCGATCGCGGCATAGCGCGCGCCGGCATTGAGCGTGATGCGCTGCAACCGGTTCAGCGCGATGCCGCCGGCGAGGCTGTCGAGATTCGCATTGCCCTCCCACCAGAGGGACGGGCTGCCCGCGAAGATCGCGTTCATGTTGGAAAACAGCAGCCGGGCCTCGGCGCCGAGCACGTTTTCCAGCGCGTCGAACTGCATCACCACCGGGCGCAATTCGCTGCCCTCGGCGGCCAGGAAGAACTCCTTGCAATCGGCGCTGTCCACCACGAAGGCGAGCGCGCGCGACGTCGGCAGGCCGACATCTTCCGCGTTGAGTGTCAGCAGCGACAGGCCCGCGAAGCAGAAGCCGTTCAGGTCCGTGGGCGGGCCATTGGGGTTGGAGGAGAGCAGCGCCATCTCCTCGAAGCCGATGCCGTTTGCGCTGTCGATGGTCTGGCGGAAGGCGCGGCTGCGCAGATTCTCGGCCGCGGCCACCAGGCGCGGCGTGCCATGCGCGGCGGTGGCCTGGTGCAGCGCGATGACGGTGCCGCCGGCGCGCGTCGCATCCGCGGCGTAGTCCACGCCCAGGCCCACGAAGCCATAAGTGCCATTGTAGCCGACCTCGTAGAGGCAATCATTCGGCCCGCCGAAATGCCGGGCGACGAAGTTGCTGCACTGCTCCATGCGGATGCCGCGCGCCGTGATGCAGCGCGCATCCGCGGCGGTCAGCAGGAAGGGTATGGCGTCCACGGTGCCGGGCGTGCCCTGTCGCTGCAATTCGAAGGCCGGCCCCAGGAACAGATGCTGGTTGTGCCGGTCATAGGCGCCGGGTGCTGCCGAAAACCGTACCCCGAAGCGCGACAGCGTGGGGTGGGTGGCCGAGGCATTGGCGAAATGCCCGCCGACATAGGTGATGGCGTTGTTCCACCCCGCCGCCGTTGCGCAATGCACATCCAGGCCGTAGCGGTTGTTCACGATGCGGCCCAAATGCATCGTGCTGTCCTCATAGCCGCGCCCATCGCCCAATGTCTGGATGCCGATGGTGAAGCCCTCCACCTGGCGGACCTCGGTATGGCAGGCGTCAAGATTGATCAGTTTGATGCCGATGTCGTTCTCATTGAGCCAGGTCGAGATGGTGGCGCGCTGCACGCGCAGGCCCAGATAGCTGCGGGTGGCGGTGCGATAGGTGCCGGCATTGCCGATCGTCAGCGCAGTGCTGCCCGCGGGCCCTGCATAGATGATCACGCCCAGCATGGTCAGGCCCAGCGCCTCGCCCGGGCCGATGAGGAGCCTGCGACCGAAGGCGGCGGCCGCACTCATCGCGGCCTGCAGGGCAGGGCCGTCATCGGTGGTGCCGTTGCCGGTGGCGCCAAAATCGCGCACCGACAGCGTCTCGGCGAGCTTGTCCTCGACCGTGCGCGGCACCGCACCGGCATAGGCGCCGGTGATCAGGCCGGTCTGCGGCAGGACCGTGACATCGCCCACCGCATCGAAGGCCAGCACGCGGTTGGCGCGCGCGCTGGCCGGCGGCAGGGTCACGGTCGCATTCTCCGACACGTCCAGGCGCACGGCGCCCGACAATTCGTCGCGCAGTTCCTGCAGCGCGGCGACCTGGTAGTCCAGCTCGTCATTCAGCGTGCGAGCGCGCAGCACGCCATTTTCCTGGAAATCGGCGGTGCGCGCGATGCGCATGCGCCGCAGCAGCGTCACCCGCGTGCCGGAAGCCGGCGGGGTGTCGAAGACCACCTGCCCGCCCTCGCTCTGCCCGGCGCCGGTGATGGTGAAGCCGGCCGAAAGCCGCTGCCCATTCACCCTCACTTCCAGATCCGCCGGCGCGAAGATCGGGAAGGGGAAGGTGAAGCTGGTCTGCGCGCCATTGGCGGCATAGTTCACGCGCGGCGCGACATCGCCGATGCGGATATGCTCTGACATTTTTGGGGTTCCTTCGCGGTCAGTCGAGCAGGCTGCGCACGGCCGTGCCGAAGGCCTGGCCGGCGCGGACGAAGCCGGTGAAGCTGGCATCGGTGTTCAGCAGCGAGGCGCGCCCGGAGGAGAGGCGGGCACGGAAGATGCGGTCATCGTCATGGCGCGCGGCGGCAGCGTCGGCCTGCAGCCCTGCCGTCAGCGCCGCGGCCGAACCGTCATTCGGCGAGACGCCAGAGGAGGCCATCCGCGCGCGTGCCGTGGCGATGGTGCGCGCGAGCTGCGCGGCGCGCGCGCGCTGCTCGGCCTGTTGCTGCACGACCAGCTGCTCCTGTCGCAGCCGTTCGGCGGATTGTGCCTGTTCGGCCTGGGCGCGCTGCATGGCGGCCTGGCTCGAGGCCTGGCGCGATTGCGCATAAAGGCCTGCGCCGGCACTCGCCAGCGTGGCAATGGAAGCGAGCGCGGCCATCAGTCGGTCATCCTCATCTCGGTGGTGACGCAGAGCAGGGTCATGGGCAGGGGCGTGTCGTCATCGATGCGCCAGAGCGGGCCGAGCGCATCGCGCTTCCAACCCAGCGCGCGCAGCCGCACATCGCCGGTGAAGCGCATGGGCGATGCATCGAGCATTGGCGTGTCCAGTCTGCGGAAGGGCACCGGCTTCGTACCCCGCCCCAGATCGACGCCGAGGCTGGCCGTCTCCAGCAGCCGGAAGGTCACGCTGATGAGACGCAGGGGGGCCGCGCGCGCGCCCATTCCGCTGAGCATCTCCGCGGGCAAGGGCTCGACCACATGGCGGAAGCGCAGCCCGACCTGCACCGATGATGCGGGTTCGGCCAGCATGATGCGCGCGCTGCTGACCTGCTGGTCCTGCCTGGGTGAGGCATCGGCAAGGATGCCAACATCGCGCCCGTTCAGATGCGCAAGCCCCGTCCATTGCGTCTGCGGCGTGGGGCTGCTGCCACTGAGTGCCGCATCGAGTGCCAGGCTCGCGTCGAAGCGTTCCAGCCGGTGCGTGCCGAAACGCTCGACGGCGGCGTAGACTACGCCATCCAGCTCGGCCACGGCGCGAAAGGCGCCTTGCGTGTCCTGCGCCGTCCAGGCGGTGACCTGCTCGGCGCGGAACAGCGTGAGCGTGGCCAGCGTGCCGTCCTGCATCACCGCATGCAGGTGCCGCGCGACCTGGTCATAGGCCAGCGCCACCGGCTCCTGCACGAGGTGCGAGGCGACCAGCGCGAGATCATTGGCCTGATAGGCCTGTTGCACATCGGTGTAGACGAATTCGTGCAGCGCGCGGCCGCTGCGCGCGGCGAAAATCGTGCTGCCATCAACATCGACGGGCGGCAGCATGCGCTTGACGGGGCTGCCCACGCGCGTCTGCCGCGTGATCTGGATGGAGGAGGGTGTCAGCGGATCGCCGCTGACCATCCACTCGCCGCCGGAGGTGAAGATCTGCAGATGCCGGCCGGAAAACACGCCGCGGATCGCGTTCACCTGGTCGGAGACGAGGCCGAAGGAAATTGCCTCGTCATCCAGGCCGGTGCCGGTGTTGAAATTGTACAGATCGCCGCTGCGCGAGAGGAAGATGCGGTTGGGCAGGTCGCGCGTGCCGCCGATCACCAGGCGGTCCTGATGGAAACACACACTGACTGGCCAGCCGCGCACGGAGGAGATGGCGCCTTCCTCCCAGTCGAAGGTGGCGCCGGTGCCGGGCAGCGTGTCGAGCACCAGTGCAGCGACCCGCTGCGGGTCGATCAATGCGGTGATGTTCACGCGCCTGCCCGCGACCAGCCAGCGCGCGCCGACATGCCCCGCCTGGAAGACCGGCGCGGAGGCAACGAGGTTGATGCTGCCTGTGGTGGCCGTCGGCGTGAGCGTGATCTCGGGTGCCGCGAAACGATGCGTCGGCACCTCGATCCAGGGCCAGAAGGAGAAGGCCCAGGCGGTGTGCGATGTGCGCGTCAGCCGCATCGGCGAGATGTCTGGGTGGCAGACCAGCAGCGTGTCGGCGCTTTGTGTCCAGGCCAGCTGCGGCAGGATCTCGGCCGTCCAGGGTGCTGCGAGATCGGCGACCATGCTGTCGCCCAGGAAGACCTGCAGGCGGTTCGCGGTCATCGCCAGCAAATAGGTCTGCTCGGTGTTGAATTCGAAGGCGCACAGCCGCGCCGGGCCGGGCAGGGTGGCGACATGGCGCAGGCCCGGACGGCGCGAGAGGCCGCCGGTGGGCTGGATGAAGACATTGCGCAAACGCCGCGCGCCATTGCCATATCGGGCAGCGCCTTGATGACGGGGCCGCGGCCATAGACTTCGCCCGGTGCTTTCAGCCAGCGG
>JAPLOK010000236.1 GCA_026400775.1 Alphaproteobacteria bacterium
AGCCAGGCGCTCGGCCAGAACCTCGTCATCGAGCATCGGCCGGGTGCTGCCACCGTGCTCGCCACGCAGGAAATCCAGCGCGCCCCGGCCGACGGCCATGCGATGCTGATGATCGCCAATTCCTTCGCCGCCAACATCACCCTGCGGCCGACCACCCCCTATGACGGGTTGCGCGATTTCGCGCCGATCGTGCTGGCGACCGTGGTGCCGCATGTGCTGGTGGCCCACCCCTCGGTGGCAGCCGATTTCCAGGGCTTTCTGGCCGGGGGCCGTCGCGCCGGCCAGGGGCTGGCCTTCGGCTCCTATGGCGTGGGCACCTCGAACCATCTGGGTGGCGAGCAATTCGCCCGCCTGGCGCAGCTGAACGCCACGCATGTGCCCTATAATGGCGCGCCACAGGCCTATACGGATCTGCTCGGCAACCGCATCCAGTGGATGTTCGCCAACCTGCCGGATGTGATCCAGCCGGTCTCGCTCGGCCAATGGCGGGCACTCGGCGTCTCGGCCGAGCAGCGCCTGCCGCAGCTGCCGCAGGTGCCGACCATGGCCGAGCTGGGCTTTCCGCTGGTGCTGTCCGATTCCTGGTTCGGCATCATCGTGCGCAGCGAGACACCCCAGCCCGCCCGCGCCCGGCTGGAGGCCGCCTGGATCGCCGCGCTGAACCGCCCCGAAGTGCGCGGCCGGCTGGAGGAACAGGGCTTCACCGTGCTGGCCCGCGGTGCGGAGGGCTTCGGCGCCGATATCCGGCGCTATGCCCAGACCTACGCCCAGGTGATCCGCGACGCCAATATTCGCGTCGAGTAGCGCGCGCAGGCGCGCCGTTGCGGAGTAGACTGCGCGGCGAATCGCAGGAGAGCGACCTTGGCCTTTGTCATCGCCATCGCGCAGCAGAAGGGTGGCGCGGGGAAATCCACGCTTGCGGCCAACCTCGCGGCAGCCCTTGCCGCGCGCCGCCGCGTTGCCCTGCTCGACACCGATCCACAGGCGACACTCACCCGCTGGGCGGAATTGCGCGCGCGCCATCAAGGTGCCGCGGCGCTCACCTTCGACGCGCCCTCCGGCTGGCGCGTGACGGGCGCGATCGACAAGCTCAAGCGCGACCATGATGTGGTGCTGATCGACACCGCGCCGCATGCGCAGACCGACAGCCGCGTGGCGATCCGCGCGGCAGACCTGGTGATCGTACCCATGCAGCCGGCCGGACCGGACCTCTGGGCCAGCGAGGCCACGCTGCAACTGGCGACCGCCGAGAAGCGCGCCGCGCGCGTGCTGCTGAACCGCGTGCCGGCGCAGGGGCGGCTGAAGGAAGTGATCCTGGCGGAACTGGCCACGCGCAAGCTCGCCACACTCGGCCCGGGCCTTGGCAACCGCACCGGCTATGCCACCGCCTTCATGCTGGGCCTGGGCGTGACGGAAGCCGCGCCGCGCAGCACGGCCGCCGAGGAAATCACCGCCACCCTGGCGGCGCTGGCCAGATTGATGAAGACTTAGGCCATGGGATCGCTGCTTCTGGTTTTGCACCTGCTGGGTGCCGTCTTGTGGGTGGGTGGCATGGCCTTCGCGCTGATCGCGCTACGCCCTGCCCTGCTGGCCATCGATCCGCCTTCGCGCATCGCGCTGATGGCGCGCGTGCACAAGCGCTTCTTGATGGTGGTGTGGCACGCCATGCCGATCGTGATCCTGACCGGCTATGGGCTGCTGTTCGGCGTCTTCGGCGGGTTTGGCGGCGTGCGCTGGCCGATCCATCTGATGCATCTGCTGGGGCTGATCATGTCGGGTGTGTTCCTGATGATCTGGTTCATCCCGTTCCGGCGGATGCGCGCCGCCGTCGCGGCCGGCGACAATGCCGCGGCGGCGGCGGCCAATGACAGCATCCGCAAGCTGGTCACGATGAATCTGGCCTTGGGCTTGCTGACCATCGCGCTCGGCGCCGTGGGCCGCTACTGATGCTGACCATCAGCGAGGATGACTACCCTGAGATGGCGGCCGTAGAGGCCATCCAGCGGGGCTTGCATGCCTATAACCAGGAAATGGGCGGCCCCTATGACCGCGAACCCGTCACCGTGCTGGCCCGCGATGCCGACGCCACGGTCAAGGGCGGCCTGCTCGGCATGACCTATTGGAACTGGCTGTTCATCGACTGGCTATGGCTGCATCGCGACACGCGCGGCCAGGGCACCGGTTCGCGGTTGCTTGCGCGCGCTGAGGAGATCGCGCGCAAGCGCGGCTGCACGCATGCCTATACGGACACCTTCAGCTTTCAGGCACCGCAATTCTGGGTGCGCAATGGCTGGTCGGAGGCCGGGCGGCTGGATGGCATGCCGCCCGGTCACGCAAGGATCTGGTTCCAGAAGACGCTGTAGGCCTCACGCTAGCGTCGTCAGATCCTGGAACCAATGCTGCGCCGGCACATAGCCGCGCACATTGCGTGACACCGCCTTGGGGTTGGTGTCATGCACCACGAAGACCCACAGCGCCTCATTCACCGCCTTCTCATGCGCGCGTTGCATCAGGCGGTTCTGTTCGGTCTCGTCGAAGCTGCTGGTCGCGGCATCGAGCAGGCGATCCATCTCCGCATCCCGGTAATGGCCATAATTCACCCCCACCGGATTGATCTGGCCGGAATGGAAGAAGCGAATGAAGGCATAGAGCGGGTCAGACGTCAGATACGCCACATTGTTCGCGGTGATGTTGCCCTGACGGGAAATCGCGCCGGCCGCACCTTCGCGCCAGGCGGTGTAGAGCACTTCCAGCTCCACCACCTGGAACTCCACCTGGATGCCGAATTCGCGCCAGGCGGATTGGATGTATTCGTTCATCGGCATCGAGAGCATCTGCCCCGAGCCGCCCGAGGGCACGATGAATCGCGTGCGCAGCGGCGTGCGCGGGGTGATGCCGGCCTCGGCAAGCAGGCGGCGGGCTTCGGCCGGGTCGTGGCGCACGCGGAAGCTGGGCTGGCCGAACCAGGGTGAGGTGGGGTCCACCACGCCAACGGCGGGCTTGGCCAGGCCACCCATCAGCGCCACCACCTCGTCGCGGTTGATCGCCAGGTTCGCCGCCTGGCGCAGCCGCAGGTCGCGCCAGGGCGAGCCTTCCAGCAGGCTCAGATGGTAGTTCCACACATGCGGCGTGACGTTCTGGATGATCCGCGCGCCGGATTGCGCCAGGCGCGGCAGCAGGTCGGGCGCGGGGCTTTCGATGATATCGACCTGGTTGGTCAGCAGCGCATTGGTGCGCGTGATGGTCTCGGGCGCCACCACCAGCACGATGCGGTCCACCTTGGCCATCCGCGCGGGATTCCAATAGCTGGTGTTGCGCACCAGTTCGGCGCGTTCGCGCGGCACCAGGCGGCCCAGGCGGAAGGGGCCGGTGCCCGAGGGTTCCGCGGCGAAACGGTCCCAGCTGCGGCCCAGGCGTTCGTATTGCGCCGGCGAGGAAATCAGGAACCACAGCATCTGGTAGGGGAAGAAGCTGTCCACCGCGCGCGTGGTCACCTGCACGGTCATGTCATCCAGCTTGCGCCATGACGCGACACTCGGCAGGCGCGGGCGAACCTGCGCCGCCTGGCGCTGGTCGAAATGCGGCGCCTGCGGGTTCAGCACCTTCTCGAAGTTCCAGATCACGGCATCCGCGTTGAACGCGCTGCCATCATGGAAGGTCACGCCGGCGCGGAGCCGAAACACCCAGTTGCGGCGGTCGGCGGGGTCGGAGGCCCATTCGGTCGCCAGGCCCGGCACCAGCTTGCCGGGCCGCTCGGCGACATCCATCTCCCACGCCACCAACGGGTCGTACAGCGTATGGCCGGTGAACTGATAGGCGCCGGCGCCGCGATCGGGCTGACCCGTGGTCTGCGGGATATCGGCCATGGAAATGCCGTAGCGCAACACGCGCTCTTGTTGGGCATGAGCGGGGGCGATTGCACCCGCGCCGGGCAGTGCGACGGCACCGGCAGTGAGCAGATCGCGGCGGGATAGAGACATAGGGCGGGACATCCTTTTGGTGTACCGGACCGCCAAGCAACGCTCATGCCAGCCTGCGTGTTGACGCGCGCAGCACCGCGGGTATCTGTTTTCCCTTCAAGAGCAGGGAGAAAACAGGATGCGTCGCTGGATCACGGCCATGCTACTGGTCACTGCTGCTGCCACGGCGCAGACGCTCGATATGCGCGTGGCGAGCTGCGCCAATGCCCGCAGCGAGGGTGCGCCACCCGTGGCCTCGCTGGCGCTGGTGCTGGCCGGGCGAACGGCGGCCGCGAATGGCCCCCTGCGCTACGCACCCGCGCATGTCGAGGCGATCACGGCCGCCCTCAACGCGCGCTGTGACGATGCCGCCTCTGCGGCGCAGCGGCTGGCCGATATCGCTGCCGCCGTGCCGATGCCGCCCCTGGCGGAAGGCGACCGCAATATTGCAACCATGACCTGCATGGGGCTCGGCCAGATCTGGCGGTCGGAGGCACGGCGGCTCGTGCCCTTCCTGGCGGGGTCTCACCTGGACTTGGTCGATCGCGCGGCCTTCGACCGGATCGGTGAGGGCTTGCCGCGCGCCTGCCGCGAGAATGGCGCCGGCGAGCGCCCGGTGATGGAGGTGCTGCGCGGGCTAGGCTGACGCCTTCGCGTCATCCGGCCGGGGCGCGGCGAAAAGCTCCGCCAGCTCCGCGTAATCGCGATAGCCGCAACGCGCGATGGTGCGCGCGGCCACCGCATCGAAGCGGCCCTTGTTGAGCACGTTGTCCGCGATGTGCACGCCGATCACCTGCCCCACCACCAGCCAGCCGCCGGTCGGCTTGCCGTCGATGTCGTGGAACTGCATCGAGAGCACCACCTTGCATTCCAGGCTGGCGGGGCTGGCGGCGACGCGGGGCGCGCGCACGAATTGGCATGGCGCGCGCTCCAGGCCCGTGACGTCGAATTCCGAGACGCCATCGGCCATGGCTTCGCTCGACTTGTTCATGGCATCGAACAAGGGCCGCGTGGCCAAGTTGAACACGAATTCGCCGGTGGCAATCGCATTGGCCGCCGAGTGCTTCATCGTCTCGGAGGTGAAGGCCAGCATGGGCGGGCGGGACTGCACCATGTTGAAGAAGGAATAGGGCGCGAGATTGGCCACGCCATTCGCATCCAGGCTGGAGATCCAGCCGATCGGACGCGGGGCGATGATCGCCTTCAGCGGGTCATGCGGCAAAGGGTGGCCGGCGCGAGGGTCGTAGAACATGGTCTCATCCCAACAAGATCGCGCCGAGAATGGCGCCCGCCCCCAGCATCCACAAGGGCGAGCGCTTCGTCATCGCGACAAACCCCGCGGTGGCCGCGGTCACCGCAACGCCGACCAGCGGCAGCGCCCCCCATGTCGCCAACGCGGCCTGGCCCAGCAGCAGGGCGCTCGCCATCACCAGGCCGAGTGCGACCGGCACCAGCCCGCGCTCGGCCACGCGCAGCCACGCGGCACCCGCCACGCGCGCACGGAACATAGCGAAGCCGAGCGCCATGATCGCCGCCGGCCCGCACATCGCCAGCGTCGCGCCCAGCAGCCCGACAGGCCCTGCGACATGCCAGCCGAACACGCCCACCACCAGCACATTCGGCCCCGGTGCCGCCTGCGCCAGCGCATAGGCGCGGGCGAATTGCGCATCATCCATCCAGCCATGCTCATCGACGATCAGCCGATGCATATCCGCGATCACCGCACTGCCGCCGCCGACCGCGATGACGGATAGCGAGGCCAGGCCCGCCATCAAAGCCAGCAGGTCGCTCATCGCCGTTCCAGCCACGCCGCGAAGACGCCAATTGGCGCCAGCCCCACCACGATCCAGGGCAGCGGCACCCGCCACAAGGCCAGCGCCAGGACCAGCACGCTGATCCCCCACATCAACGCAGTGGGGTAGGATTTGCGCGCCATCTTGATGCCCGTGCCTAGCATCATGCCGGCCGCCGCCGAGGCAACGCCCGCCAGCGCGCCGCGCACCATCGGATGCGCGCCATAGGCGTCATACAGCCCGGCCAACCCTGCCAGAATCACCAATGGCCCACCGAACAACCCCGCCACCGCCGCCGCGGCACCCGCCACGCCCGCGAAGCCATGGCCCACGATGATGGCGGTGTTCATCGCATTCGGCCCGGGCAGCGCCTGGCCCAGGCCCAGGCGTTCGGCGTATTGCGCGTCCGTCAGCCAGCCGCGCTTTTCCACCAGCATGCGCCGCGCCCATGCATTGGCGCCGCCGAAGCCCGACAGGCCCACCTGCAGATAGGCCCAGAACAGTTGCGCCGCAGTCGGGCTCACCCTGTGTCGGGCATGATTCACCGCTTCGGCGTCGCCGCCTGCGCGGATCATGCCCGCGGCTGCAACTGCTCCACCAACTGCACCCAATACGACGCGCCGATCGGCAGGATATCGTCATTGAAATCGTATTTCGGGTGGTGCACCGAAGGGTCGTTTCCGGTCCGGCCGGCGCCCAGCATAATGTAGCTGCCGGGGCGTTCGTTCAGCATGAAGCTGAAATCTTCCGCACCCATGGTGGGCTTGGGAAACATCGCCACACGGCCTTTGCCAACCACAGCTTCGGCCGCCGGAATCGTCAGGCGCGTGCTCTCCGCCTCATTGATGGTGGCCGGGTAGGCGCGCAGGAATTGCGCGGTGGCGCGGGCGCCGAAGGCCTCGGCGATGGTCGGCACCATGGTCAGGAAGCGGCGTTCCAGCAGGTCCCCCACCTCGGGCAGGAACCAGCGGCCGGTGCCCTGCATCGTCACGGTTTCGGGGATCACGTTGTAGGTGAAGCCGCCCTTGATATGGCCGATGGTCAGCACGCCCGCTTCCACCGGTTCCACATTGCGCGCGACGATGCTTTGCAGCCCCTGCACGATGGCGGCGGCCACCACGATCGGGTCGATGCCGTTATGCGGCATGGCGCCATGCGCGCCCTTGCCGGTGATCTCGATTTCCAGGTTGGACACGGCGGCCATCACGGGGCCTTCGCGCCAGAAGAACTGGCCCTCGGGCGCGTCGGGCCAGTTGTGCATGCCAAAGACGCGGTCCACCGGGAATTGCTGGAACAGCCCGTCGCGCACCATCACGCCGCCGCCGGCCAGGTTTTCTTCCGCGGGCTGGAAGATCAGCACGACGCTGCCCGAGAAATTGCGCGTCTCGGCCAGGTACTTGGCCGCACCCAGCAGCATGGTGGTGTGCCCGTCATGGCCGCAGGCGTGCATCTTGCCAGGCGTCAGGCTGGCATGGGCGGCACCAGTCTGTTCCTCGATCGGCAGCGCGTCCATGTCGGCGCGCAGGCCGATGGCGCGGCCATTCGGGCCGCCCTGGCCATGGATGACGGCGACCACGCCGGTCTTGGAAAACCCTTCGACGACCTGGTCGCAGCCGAATTCGCGCAAGCGCTGCGCGACGATGCCGGCGGTACGATGCTCCTCGAAGCCAAGCTCGGGGTGCATGTGGAAATCCCGCCGCCAGGCGGTCATTTCCGGATGGAATTCAGCGATGCGATTGATGACGGGCATGGGTGCAGCGTAACCCGCCGCCGCGCTTGCGTCACGCCCGGCGGAACCCATCTGTTTCGGCGGAGGTATCCGATGATCATCAAGGCAATTCTCGCGCCGCTCATGGTGGCGCGCTGCATGGCGAGACTGGGGTTCGTGGCGGGTGCGATGGTGGGCACGGCCGGTGTGGTCGGGCTCTGCGCGCTGCGCCGGGCGGTCGATGCGAAGCGTGCGGAGCGGCCTGTCACCACTGCGTGAGGCCATCATCACGCCGCTTGGCGGCTATGATGCCATGGCCTCATGTCACCGCTGACCATGAGGAGCGAATCGTGACCCTATTTCTTCGCGCGAGCATGCTCGGCGCATTGCTGCTATTGGCCGCCTGCGGCACGCGTCCGGTGGACCGTGCGATGTCCGGCGGCCTGATCGGTGCAGGCGCGGGCGCGGGCATCGCCGCCATTGCCGGTGGGCCCATCCTGGGTGCGGCGGCGGTGGGTGCGGCCGCGGGCGCCATCACTGGTGCGGCGACCTCGCCCTCCACGATCAATGCCGGGCGGCCGGCTTGGCGCTAGAGCATGATACGCAAAGGCGGTATCGCCGGCGCGGCTCATCATCCTCGTATAACGGCTACGGCGTGTTCCCGTGAAACGCGATCACGCCGTAGGGCGCTACTGCTCCAGCGTGATGCCGCGCGCGCGGATGATGTCATCCCAGCGTGCGCGTTCACCGGCAAGCGTTACTGCGATGGCCGGCGCATCGCGCGCCGGCAGCATGATGAGACCAAGAGCACCGAATCGGCCGCGCAGCCCGGCATCGGCCTGCACCACGGTGATGGCTCCATGCAGACGTGCCTCGGTCTCGGCGGGCAGGCCGCGCGGCGCGGCCAGTCCGAACCAGGTCGTCGCCTCATAACCCGGAAACGTCTCGGCCACCGTCGGCACATCGGGCAGCACGGCCAGGCGCTCTCGCGTGGTCACGGCCAGCGCGCGCAGCCGGCCGTCGCGCACGAAGGGCAGCGCGGTCAGCACCACATCGAACATCACCTGCACATCGCCCGAGAGCAGCGCCGCCAGTGCCGGCGCGCTGCCGGGATAGACCACGTTCTGCAGCTCGATGCCGGCGGCCGCGCGGAACAACTCCGCTGCCAGATGGATGGGGTTGCCGACGCCGACGGAGGCTGAATTCAATGCTCGCCGGCGCGCGAGTTCGGCGAATTCGCGCGCGCTGGCCACGCCCAGCGCGGGCGGCGCGACCATCATCAGCGGCGTCTCCACCAGCATGCCCAAGGTCACCAGGTCGCGCTCCGCGTCATAGGGCAGGCGGCGATACAGCAGCGGGTTCAGCACCGTGGATGCGCCTGACGCCATCAATAGCGTCAGCCCATCGGGTGCCGCGCGCGCCACCACCTCGGAGCCGATGATGGTGTTCGCGCCGGGACGGTTTTCCACCACCACCGGCTGGCCCAGTTCGCGCGCCAGGATCTCGGCCCAGGCGCGGGCCAACTGGTCGGTCACGCCGCCCGGCGCGTAGGGGGCGACCAGGCGGATCGGGCGCGATTGCGCCAGGGCGGGCGTGGCTAGCAGCGCGAGCGCCACACGGCGGGTTGTGGTCATGGCGTTTCTCCCTGTCCGCAGCGTGCCGCTTGATGAAACGCCTGTCACCCGCCATGATAGAGACAACCGGCATGGTGCCGGCCTGCAGGGAGAAAGATTATGGCCTGGAAGACGCCCAAGATCGTCGAAGTGTCGCTCGCGCTCGAAATCAATAGCTACGTCTGCGCCGAGGTCTGATCGGCTGCGCCCGCCATGCTGCGGGCGATCGTGCTCGGCGCCGGCGCGGGCGGCGGTTTTCCGCAGTGGAATTCCGCCGGCGCCGGTTGCCTGAGGTCCCGCGCGGGCGATACGCGCGCCCTGGCTCGTTCCCAGGCCTCCATCGCGCTCTCGGCTGATGGCGCGCAATGGCTGGTGGTCAATGCCAGCCCCGATCTGCGTGCGCAGATCGCTGCCACCCCGGCGCTGCATCCACGCCCAGCGCCCTTGCGCAATTCGCCCATATCCGCCGTGCTGCTGACCGGTGCGGAGGTGGACACCATCATGGGCCTGCTGCACCTGCGCGAGCGCCAGCCCTTCACGCTGCACGCGGCACAACCCACGCTGGATGTGCTGGATGCCAACCCGATCTTCCGCGCGCTGAATCCGGAATTCGTCACGCGGCACGCCATGCAGATGGAGGTGCCGTTTACGCTGCTGGGCATGCAGATCATGGCCTATGCGGTGCCGGGCAAGGTGCCGCTGTTCAATGAAGGCACGGCCGCGCCGGGAATCGCCGAGGATGGCGAGGCGCTGGGCCTGGCCATCAGCGCGAGCGGGCAGACGCTGCACTACATCCCCGGCTGCGCGATGCTGACGCCCGCGCTCGCCGCGCGGCTGCAAGGGGCTGCCTGCGTGCTGTTCGACGGCACGCTCTACACCGATGACGAGATGATCCGCCTGAGCGCCGGCCCCAAGACGGCAGCGCGCATGGGCCATATGGCGATGCTCGACACCATCGCGGCCTTCGCGCCGCTCGGCGTGCGCCGGCGCGTCTTCACCCATATCAACAACACCAACCCCGCCCTGCTGGACGACAGCGCCGAACGCGCGCATCTGGCGGCAAAGGGCTGGGAGGTCGCATGGGACGGGATGGAGATATGGCTGTAATGCCGCCGGATGCGCTGGAGGCGGCGCTGCGCGCGATAGGCCAGGCCGCGGAGCGGCACCAGCCATGAAGGCGCCGATGGCACCCGATGAATTGGAGGCAGCGCTGCGCGCCATCGGCGCCGAGCGCTACCACATCCTGCACCCGTTCCATCATTTGCTGCATGACGGGAAGCTGAATCGTGGCCAGGTGCAGGCCTGGGCGCTGAATCGCTACTACTACCAGGCCTCGATTCCGGCCAAGGATGCCTCGCTGCTGGCGCGGCTGGAAACGCCCGAACTGCGCCGCGAATGGCGCCGCCGGCTGGAGGATCATGACGGCGATGGCAGTGCGCCCGGCGGCGTGGAACGCTGGCTCGCGCTGACCGACGGGCTGGGGCTGGAGCGCGACTATGTCACCTCGCTGCGCGGACTGCTGCCGGCCACGCGCTTCGCGGTCGATGCCTATGTGCGCTTCGTGCGCGAACGGACATTGCTGGAAGCCATTGCCTCCTCGCTGACCGAGATGTTCGCGCCCAACATCATCAGCCAGCGCGTTTCGGGCATGCTGCGCAATTATGATTTCGTCTCGGAAGCCACGCTGGCCTATTTCAAGCCGCGGCTGACCCAGGCGCCGCAGGATGTCGCCTTCGCGCTGGGCTATGTGAAGCAGCATGCCGACACCGCCGAGAAGCAGCAGGCGGTGCTGGATGCGCTGCGCTTCAAATGCGATCTGCTCTGGGCGCAGCTGGATGCGCTTCATTTCGCCTATGTGGCTCCGGGGCTGCCCCCTCCAGGCGCGTTTTTGCCCGACCGATTCAGCCCTCCGGGCCATTCGGCCCTCCGGCCATCGGGCGGGGCATGACCGCGCCCCGCTTCGCCCCAGGCACACGCCTGCACCATGACCGCGCGCGCGACCGCTGGGTGGTCATGGCGCCCGAGCGCATGTTCGTCCCGGACGAGACCGCGCTCGAAGTGCTGCGCCTGATCGATGGCGCGCGCGATGCGGACGCCATCATCGACTCGCTGGCCGCCAAGTTCGACGCCCCGCGCGAGGTGATCGCCGCCGATGTGCAGGCCATGCTCGCCGATCTGCGCGCCCGCGGCGCCATCCAATGAACGCGCCGCTAGCGCTGCTGGCCGAGCTCACGCATCGCTGCCCGCTGCGCTGCCCCTATTGTTCCAACCCGGCCGTACTCGCGCGGTCCAGCGCCGAGCTCACCACCGCCGAATGGGCCGATATCTTCGCCCAGGCCGCGGCACTGGGCTGCCTGCAAACCCACCTCTCCGGCGGCGAGCCCACCGCGCGGCGCGACATTGTGGAGATCACCGCCGCCGCCCACCAGGCCGGGCTCTACACCAACCTCATCACCGCGGGCGTGCTGCTCGATGCCTCGCTGCTCAAGCGCCTCGTCGCCGCGGGGCTCGATCACGTGCAGCTCTCGATCCAGGACGCCGATGCGGCCAATGCGGAGAAGATCGGCGGCATGCCCGGCGCCCATGCCCGCAAGCAGCAAGCTGCCCAGCTGGTGCGCGAAGCCGGGCTGCCGCTGACCATCAATGCCGTGGTGCACCGGCAGAACCTGCACAACCTGCCCGCCATCATCGCGCTCGCGCGCGATTGGGGTGCTGCGCGGCTGGAGGTGGCACACACCCAGTATTACGGCTGGGCGCTGGCCAACCGCGATGCGCTTCTGCCCACGCGCGCGCAGCTGGATGAAGCCACGCGCATCGTGGATGCCGCGCGCGGCGGGGCCATGCGCATCGATTATGTGGTGCCCGACTACCACGCGCATCGACCCAAGCCCTGCATGGGCGGCTGGGGCGCGCGCTTCCTGGCCGTCGCCCCCAATGGCGATGTGCTGCCCTGCCATGCCGCACAATCCATCACGGGCATGGTGTTTCCCAATATCCGCAAGAGCTCGCTGCACGATGCCTGGCACGATTCGGCGGCCTTCAACCGCTTCCGCGGCACGGCCTGGATGCCGCCACCCTGCCAGGGCTGCGAACGCGCCGAGATCGACTGGGGCGGCTGCCGCTGCCAGGCCTTCGCGCTGACCGGTGATGCAGCCAACACGGACCCCGCCTGCGCGCTCTCGCCACATCATGCGCTGCTCAGCGATGCTTTGGCGGCTGCCGCGACAAATGCGTTTCGCTATCGGGAATTTTCCTGACTGGCACGTCATTATGTGGCCATGCACCCTTGCGCAAAGGCCTCGCCCGTTCTTGACTACAGATAACAATTGGGAGGTCCAGAACATGATCCGTCGTCACATCCTGGCGCTTGCCGCCATTGCCGCACCTGGGCTGGCGCTTGCGCAGGCGCCCGCGCCCGCAGCACCTCCGGCCTGGGCACAGGGCCGTCCGGCCGAGATGGCCACTTCGCCGCTGGCCCCGCATGCGCCGCGGCTGACCGCCACGCCGGTCGAGCGCATCCCCGTCTCCGCGCTGCGCCTGCCGCAGGGCTTCCACGCTGAACTCTGGGCGCACGGCCTGCCCGGCGCGCGCGTCATGGTGCGCGGGCCGAACGGCACCATCTTCGTGGGCACCCGCGTGATCGGCCGCGTTTATGCGGTGCGCGACACCGGCACGGAGCGCCAGGTCAGCACCTTCATGCAAGGTCTGACGCAGCCCTCCGGCCTCGCGATCCATAATGGCGCGCTCTACGTCTCGGCGATCAACCGCATCCTGCGCGTGGACAATGTGGAGGCGAACCTCGCCAACCCGCAACCGGTGGACATGACCGCCGCCTTCAACCTGCCCGATGCGCCGCATCATGGCTGGACACATATCCAGTTCGGCCCGGATGGCCGCCTCTACATTCCGCGCGGCGTGCCCTGCAACATCTGCGAAACCGATGGCGAGCGTTACGCGCTGATCGCCAGCTTCAACCCCGACGGTTCCGACCGCCGGATCGAGGCACGCGGCGTGCGCAATTCCGTGGGCTTCGACTTCCACCCCACCACCGGCCGGCTGTGGTTCAGCAACCACGGGCGCGACTGGGCGGGCAATGACAACCCCTCCGACACGCTGCATGTCAACCTGCGTCGCGGCGAGCATCACGGCTTCCCCTGGTGCCAGGGTGGCTTCCAGGACCCGGCCGTGCCCGCCAGCCGCCTGTGCAGCGAATTCGCGCCGGCGGCCATGATCCTGGGCCCGCATGTAGCGCCGATCGGCACGCATTTCTATCGCGGCACCGCCTTCCCCGAGCAGTATCGCAATGCGCTGTTCATCGCCAATCGCGGCAGCTGGAACCGTTCGCGGCTGTCGGGCTTCAATGTGGTGATGGTGCGTGAGGTCGATGGCCGCCTGGTGCAGGAGGAATTCCTGGGCGGGCTGCGCGATGATGCTGGCCAGCGCTTCCTCGGCCGGCCCGCCGGTATCCTGACCATGCCTGATGGCTCGCTGCTGATCTCCGATGAGGAGAATGGCGCGATCTACCGCATCACCTATCGTCAATAATGCAACGACGTGTTGACTGGGCGGCGGCCGTGATGGCCGCCGCCTTTTGCTTGTCTCCCCTTGGACCGACCGCCGCACAGGATGCGCGCCACGGCGCGGCCTTGGCTGAGGAACGCAGCTGCGTGGCCTGCCACGGCCCCAGCGGTGTTTCGGCCGTGCCACTGATGCCATCCCTCGCGGGTCAGCAGGCGGACTACGTCACGCTGCAGATGATCCTGTTCCGCGAGGGCCTGCGGCAGGTGCCGGCCATGGCCGAGCCCGCGCGGGGCCTGACGGACCGCAACATCGAGGATATCGCGGCCTATTTCGCTGGCCTGCCCTCCGCACCCAAGCCTGATCGCGGCCGTCCGACGCGGCGCTGATCTCGCGCGGGGCTGAGCTTTCAGCCGCGCGCAACTGCCAAGCCTGTCACCTGCCGGATTATTCGGGCCGGGCGAATGTCCCGCGCATCAACCATCAGCGCGAGGATTTCCTGCTGCACAGCATGGCCGAATACCGCGACAATCTGCGCGTGGGCGCCGATACGCAGATGAACGGGCTTATGCATGGCATCAGCAATGCTGATCTGCGCGCGATCGCCCATTACCTGGCGCACCGGCCGTAGAGTTTTCGCAAGAGGCGGTACGAGCCGGTGCCGGACCAGCGTTAGCGGCAAAATCTACCGCCGCCCCGAGATCTGCCGGTTCTCCAGCCGCGAGACGACCCGCACAAGCGGCCACAACAGCAGCACATAGGCAATCGCGGCCACCATGATGGGCGTCGCGTTATAGGTCACGCTCTGCGCCTGGCGCGCCTGGAACAGCAATTCCGGCAGCGCCACCACGCTGGCAATGGAGGTGAGCTTCACCACCTCCAGCGTGTTCGACACCAGATCAGGCAGCACATTGCGCACCGCCTGCGGCAGCACCACCAACCGCATGGTGCGCAACCGCGACAGGCCGAGCGACTGCGCCGCCTCGCTCTGGCCCGCCGGCACGCTCTCAATTCCCGCGCGCAGGATCTCCCCGTAATAGGCGCCGGTGTTGAGGAAGAAGCCGACCGCGACCGCCGTCCAGGCATTCACCTCGATGCCCGCGAAAGGCAGGCCGGCATAGACGAAGACCAACAGCACCAAGGGCGGCAGGGCGCGAAACAGATCGACCCAGACCATCAGCGGCCAGCGCACCCACGGCGTGCGCACGGTGGACAACACCGCCAGCATCACGCCACCGGCCAACCCCAGCGGCACCACCAGCAGGCTTAACAGCACCGTCTGCCACAGCCCCTGCAACAGGATGGGCCAAGCCTCGCGCATGATCTCAAGCGAAAAGAAACTCAAGAGCAGATCATCGAGCCAGATGGGCATCAGCGCTTCCATGCGAAGCGCGTCTCGACCCAGCGGCCCAACAGCACCACCGGCACGAAAAGCGCGAGATAGGCCACCGCTGCCAGCGTCAACGGCGTGGGGTTGAAACTGAAGGACACACCAGCCTGCGCCGCGCCCAGAATCTCCGGCACCGCCACCACGGAGGCCAGCGCCGTGCCCTTGGTGATGGCGATGGTGCGGTTGGTCAGCGGCGGCACCACCATGCGGATGGCCTGCGGCAGGATCACCAGGAAGAAAGTCGGCGCGAAACGCATGCCGATCGCGCGCGAGGCCTCCCACTGGCCCGGCGGCACCGCCGTGATTCCAGCCCAGAAAATCTCCTCGGCGAAGGCCATCAACACCAGCGACAAGGCAAGCCACGCCGCCACGAAACCCGACATCTGAATGCCCATCCCCGGCAGGCCGAAGAAGAACAACACGATGATCACCAAAGGCGGCAAGGCGCGCAGCACATCCACCACCGCCACGATCACCCAATTCACCACGCGCACACCCATGGCCCGCAACACCGCCAAGGCCAGCCCCGCGGCAATGCCGGCGACAATCACCGCCATCGCCAACAACACCGTGACGCCCATGCCCTCCAACACCTTGGGCGCATACTCGGCAGCCACCCGCGCATTGAAGAAACTATCGACAAACCGCTCCCAGCCGGTCACGCGCCGGCCTGGTGCGGTGAGGTGGCGCTGGTGGCCGTCGGGCTGGGCTTTGCCCCTCCCGAACCCTTGGTCGCTGTCGCGCCCAAGCCACCAAAGGCCGAGAGGCCTTTGGAAACCGAGAGTCTATTGGGGAATTGGGGAGGGGGCATGGCGCGCCCGTGATTGCGGGAGCGCCCGTGACGCCCCCTCCCCAATTCCCCAATACCCGGGGTCCAGGGGCCTCCCGGCCCTTGGCGGGTGGGGTCTGGGGAGGGCAGCGCCCTCCCCAGGTCGAGCGCCGTCACCCTCACCCGCAACGCGGGTTCTGCGGGGTCGCGTCATAGCCGGGCAGGTCTGGTGGGCCGTAGCCCGGGAATTCCACGCGTTCGGCCTGGTCGGGGCCGGGTGCGTCGCCGAACCAGCGTTCGGAGATGCGGGCGATGAAGCCGTCGCGTTTCATGCAGGTCAGCACGTCTTCCACCTGGTTGCGCAGGGCGCCGCTGTCGCGGCGGAAGGGTGTGCCCCAGTGCATGCGGCTGCCGGGCAGCACGAAATCGGCCACGTATTGCGGCGTGCGGGAGGCTGAGAAGCGCACCACGGTATTGCCCGAGAGGTTCGCCCGCGCACGCCCCTGGATGACGGCTTGCGCGGCATCGGCCTGGCTGTCGAAGGCGAGCAGCGTGAGGTTCAGGCGCTGGGCGTTGGCGGTCACCCATTGCTCATAGGGGGTGCCCTTGTTGACGCTGATGGTGGCTCCGCGCAGGTCTTCCTCGGAACGGATGGGCGGGCTGCCGCGGCGGATGCCGAATTGCAATTCGGTCCAGAGATAGCCCTCGGTGAAGAGCAGGGCTTCGGCGCGTTCGCGCGTGACGGTGGTGGGCGCGCAGAGAAAGTCGTAGCGGCCGGCGTTCAGTGCCGGGATCAGGCCGGAGAATGCCGCGCTGTCGATGACGATCTCGCGGCCCATGCGGCGGGCCACCTCGCGGAACAGGTCGATCTGGAAGCCCTGCACGCCGCCTTGCAGGTTGGGGAAGGCGTGCGGGGCGAAGGTGCCGTCCACCGCGCAGCGCAACGGTGGTTGTGGGGTTTGGGCCGCAGCCGGCAGGGCCATGGCGGCAAGGGCCGCCGCCAACAGAAAGCGCTTCATGATGCCATCCTCAATCGTTCTTGTAGCGATATCTTTCCAGATGGCGCGGCCGTGCGCAATGCCACGACATCGCCCCATTCCCGGCCCCTTGCCGCCCATCTGCCCTGCGAGAAGGCAGGGGAAGGGGCCCCTGCCCCGCCATGAGGAGTGTCATGTTGCAGCGTCTCGGGTTTGGGCTGGTGGTGCTGGGGCTGGTGATGCTCCTGGCGGTGCTGGGCGTGCTGATCACCGATGGGCTGCAACCGGGGCGGATCGCGCCGGGCTTCGCCGCGCTGGGCGCTGCGGGTGCGGGTGTGGCGCTAGTGGTGGGGCTGCGCCTGCTGGAGCGCGGACGGGACAGCGTGGGCTGGCAGTAGGCGGGTTCGCGGGCGCGATCAGCCGGCCGCGCTGCAGGATCTGCTGGCGGGGCAGATCGACATGCTGAACGCGCCCATCACTACGCTGGTCGGGCAGCTGCGCGACGGATCGCTGCGGCTGCTCGCAACATCCTCCGAGGCGCGGGTGCCGGGCTTCGCCGATGCGCCGACGCTGGGCGAGCTGAGTGCGCGGCAGGCGACGCACACGCAGTGGATCGGCCTCAGCGGGCCACGCGGCCTGCCCGCGCCGGTGGTCGAGCGCCTGGCCGCCGCGCTTGCGCCCATCGCTGCATCCGCCGCGGTGCGGGTTGCGGCTGAAGGAGTTCGCCTCCACGCCGCGCAGCCCTGCACCCGCGGGCGCGGATTTCACCCGCTTCGTCGCCGCCTTCCGCGACCATTGGGTGACGATGGCGCGCGCGGAGGGGATTGTCGCGGTGTAGGCTGCGCTGGGGCAATCTTGGCGTGAGCCGCGCGGGAGCGATGTCGCCGCGAGCCGCGCAGGAGTTGTCTTGGGATAGGCTGCGCGCATCAGCGCGCAGCGCCGCTACCAGCGAACCAGCGCCGAACCCCAGGTCAGCCCGCCGCCGATCGCCTCCAGCAGCAGTAGATCGCCAGGCTTGAAGCGGCCATCGCCGCAGGCTTCGGCCATCGCCAGCGGGATCGACGCGGCAGAGGTGTTGGCATGCCGGTCCACCGTCACCACCACGCGTTCCGTCGGCAGGCCCAGCTTGCGGCCCATGCCTTCGATGATGCGAATATTGGCCTGGTGCGGCACGAGCCAATCGATATCAGCACGCGCAAGGCCATTGGCGGCCAGCGCCTCATCCACCACGGCAGCGAGCTTGGTGACCGCGTGCTTGAACACCTCAGGCCCGGCCATGCGCAGCAGGCCGCTGGTGCCCGTGCTGCCCGGCCCGCCTTCGACATGCAGGATACCGGCATGCCGCCCATCGGCGTGCAGATGCGTTGACAGGATGCCGGCTTCGCCATCCTCGGCGCGCAGCACCACGGCCCCCGCGCCATCGCCGAACAGCACGCAGGTGCCGCGATCGGTCCAGTCCAGGATGCGCGAATAGGTCTCGGCGCCGATCACCAGCGCGGTGCGTGCCGCCCCGCTGCGGATCATGCTGTCAGCGACGGCAAGCGCGTAGACGAAGCCGGTGCAGGCGGCCAGCACGTCGAAGGCAAAGCCATGCGTGATGCCGAGTGCCGCCTGCACGCGTACCGCGGTGGCAGGAAAGGAGCTGTCGGGCGTCGCGGTGGCGACGATGATCGCGTCCACCGCCTCGGCCCCGACGCCGGCGCGTTCCAGCGCCTGCCGCGCGGCCGCGGCACCCATGGAGCTGGCGGTCTCACCGGGCGCGGCCAGATGGCGCTGGCGGATGCCGCTGCGCTCACGGATCCATGCATCCGAGGTGTCGATGCCAAAGCGCGCGGCCAGGGTGGCATTGTCCACGCAATCGGCCGGCAGATAGCCGCCTGCGGCCAGAATCCGGCTGCGAATCATGTCGCCACACTCGGCAGGGCTTGCGTCGAGACACGCGCCAGCCCGGTCCTGATCTGCTGGGTGAAGCCGTGCGTGACCATGTCCATCCCAACATCCACCGCATGCGCGAAGCTCATGGCATCGGCGCCGCCATGGGACTTCACCACCACGCGTTCCGTCGGCAGGCCCAGCTTGCGGCCCATGCCTTCGATGATGCGAGGTCGGGCCAGCAGGTAGCCCAGGCGTGCGGGCACCGAACTGGTGAACACCTGGCGCAGCAGGTCGCGCATCAGCTTCAAGGCCCCCTCGCCGGTCTTGAGCGCGACATTGCCGGTGAAGCCATCGGTCACCACGACATCGACCGTGCCGGTGGCGATGTCATGGCCCTCCACGAAGCCATGGAAGTTGATGCCCGAATCGGCGCGCAGCACCTCGGCCGCCTGGCGCACCCGGTCATCGCCCTTCAGTTCCTCGGAGCCGACATTCAGCAGGCCGATGGTGGGCGAGGGCAGGCCCAGCACGGCGCGCGCGAAGGCATCGCCCATGATGGCGAATTCCACCAGGTTGCGGGCGTCGCACTGCACATTGGCGCCCAGGTCCAGCATGACCACGTCGCCGCGGGCGGAGGGCGCTATGGCGGCCAGCGCCGGCCGGTCGATCTCGGGCAGGGTCTTGATCACGATTTTCGCCAGCGCCATCAGCGCGCCGGTATTGCCCGCGCTGACCACGCCATCGGCCTCACCGGCCGCAACCGCATCGATCGCCATGCGCATGGAGGCGCCGCGCATGCGCAACGCCAAGGTGGGCTTCATGTCGCCGGCAATCGCTTCGGCACTGTGACGCAGCAGGCACGCTGCCCGCGCCCGCGGATGCGTAGCCAGAAGCGGCGTCAACCTCGCCTCATCGCCGATAAGCAGGAACTTTGCGCCCGGGTGGCGCTCGGCAGCCAGTTCAAGCCCGGCGAGCACCATCTCCGGCGCCGCGTCGCCGCCCATGGCATCAATCGCCAGCGCGGCTATCCGATCAGCCAATCCGCGATCCCCCGGGTGCCGCGCCGCTCAGGCGCGGACCACGCCCTTCAGCGCGCCTTCACCCGCGGGTGCGACTTCGCGCCCGTCATAATGGCCGCAATGCGAGCAGACATGGTGCGGGCGCGTCAGTTCGCCGCAGTTCGAGCACTCGACATAGGCTTCCTTGCCGAGCGCATGGTGCGAGCGGCGCATGCCGATGCGCGAGGGCGAGGACTTCTTCTTTGGGACGGCCATGAGGCTGGGCCTTTCAACTGAGCAAGTTGGTTCGGAAATGAGCGGGCGCGGATAGCATCGGGTTCGGGTGGTGTCCAGCGTCCGGCAGGCAACGCCTCGACCGCCGAGCCGTTATGCGCCATGGGGCACGGATGGATGGATTGATATTCAAAGCTCCCCTTCTGGGCCCGCGCCCGCCGCTGGCCGAACGCGCCATGATCGGGATCGTCGCACCGGCCACCAATATCACGGTCCAGCCGGAAATGGAGGTGCTGCGTCCACCGGGCGTCTGCAACCAGCATGCGCGCATCGCCAACCCCCATCGCGCGATCGCCGGCAACATGGACACGCTGGCCGCGCGGCAGATCATGCTGGAAGGGCTCGATGCCGCGATCGACAGCCTGCTGCCCTGCGGGCCGGACCATATCGCGCTGGGCGTCATGGTCGAGAATTTCGCCGGCGGCGGCGCTGCCGGACAGGCGCTGCTGGAGGGCATCCGCAAGCGCACCGGCCTGGGTGTCTCGGACTGGTCATCGGCCATGCTGGCCGCGCTGCGCGCGTTGGGCGGGCAGAAGCGCGTGGCCATCATCACGCCGTTCATGCCGGTGGGCGATGCCGCGGCGAAGCTGTTCTTCGAGGAAACAGGCCACAAGGTGACCGCCGTGGTCGGCCTCAAGGCGCCCTCGCCCTGCGACGTCGGGCGCATCACCGTCGAACGCCAGATCGAGGCGCTACGCGCCTTGGATGCCACCGGCCCCGAGGTGATCGTGCAAGCCGGCACCAATCTTGCTTTCGGACAGCTAGCTGTGGAGGCGGAGCGCTGGCTCGGCAAGCCCGTCATCGCCGCCAACACAGTGATCTACTGGCACGCGCTGCGCAGCCTGGGGCTGGCCGATGTGCTGCCGGCCGCGGGGCGGCTGGGCCTCGTGGGCTGAAACCCCTGGGCGTTACCGTATCGTCATGGTACCGCACGACGAGCCGATGCAAGATGTTGTCCCCGCAAGGTGCGAGCGAATGACCGACTGGACCACCGCATACAAATCCAAGGCGACGCCCTGGTCGCATCGCCTGCTACTGGCGGCATCGCTGCTGGTGCCGCTGCTGGTGGCCGGCCTCTTCGCGTGGCGCGACTACGCGCGCACCATGGCCGAGGCCGAGGTCGCGGTCGAACGCGCCGGGGCGCTGGCGCAGGAACACGCGCTGAAGGTGGTCGAGACAGCTAGGCTGGTGCTGGAGCGCATCGGCGAATTGACCGAAGGCCGCGACTGGCCGCAGCTGCGCAGCGATGTGCGCCGCGTGCATCAGGGGCTCTTCACGCTGGATGAGCGGCTGGAATACCTGCGCGCGCTGCACATCATCGAGCCGGACGGCTCGCTCTTCGCCATCAGCCGCAGCTGGCCCACGCCCGAGGTCAACCTGGCCGGCCGCGACTATTTCCGCAGGCATGCGGCCGGCTTCACCGGAACCTTTTTCGGCGAGCCGGTGATCGGCCGTACCACCGGCACGCTGGCCTTCACCATCAGCCGCCCAAGGCTGACGGCCGATGGGCGCTTCGATGGCGTACTGATCGGTTCGGTCGAGCCGCGCTATTTCGACCACCTCTGGTCAGGCATGGGCACTGGCCGGGGCGCCTTTGCGCTGTTCCGCGACGACGGCCAGATCCTGGCGCAATGGAGCGCCGAGGGCGGGCATCCCATCCTGCCGGCCTTGCTGCCCAGCACCCGCGGCGGTGCGGTACGGATGGAATTGCAGGACGCGCAAGGCGGCGCATGGCTCGCCAATGTGCGCCGCGTCGGCCAGGAACAGATCTTCGTCGCCTATGCGATGCCGCGCCATGCCCTGCTGGCGATATGGCGCGAACACGCCATCCTGTCGGCATTGCTGGCCTTGCCGGTAGCAATCGCGCTCTTTGCACTGACCTGTTACGCCTCGCGCCGCTGGCAGCATGAACAGGCTGTCCAGCAGGCGCTCGCGCGCAACAGCAGCGAGCTGCTCAACCAGATCGCCCGGCGCGAGGCGGCGGAAGAAAAGCTTGCCCAGGCCCAGCGGCTGGAGGCGATGGGTCGCCTGACCGGCGGCATCGCGCATGACTTCAACAACCTGCTGACCACCATCCTGGGCACGGTGCATCTGCTGGAGCGCCATATCGGCACGGCCGCCGACAATGCCGCGCGCGATGCGGTGGGGCGCGGCGCCAAGCTCAATGCCAGCCTGCTGGCCTTCGCCCGCCGCCAGCCATTGCGGCGCGAGGCACTGGATGTGAACTGCCTGGTGCAGGGCTTCGAGCCGCTGCTGCAGCGCGCATTGGGCGATGAGGTGACGCTGCGCAGGGAACTGGGCACGGGCCTACCGCCCTGCCAGGCCGATGCCGCGCAGTTGGAAGCGGCGCTGCTCAACCTGGCGATCAATGCGCGCGATGCCATGCCGCATGGCGGCGAGGTTCGGCTGGTCACCCGCACTGCCTGGCTGTCAGCCGCCGATCTGGCCACCAACGAGGATGCAACACCCGGCGCCTTCGCCGAGATCATGCTGGCCGATAGCGGCCAGGGCATGGCCCCCGAAGTGCTCAGCCGCGCCTTCGAGCCCTTTTTCACCACCAAGCCCCAGGGCAAGGGCACCGGGCTTGGGCTATCGCAGGTGTTCGGCTTCGTGCGGCAGTTGGGCGGGCATGTCGCGATTCGCTCCGCCTTGGGCGTGGGCACTTCGGTCAGCCTTTACCTGCCGCTGACCGCGGGCGTGGCCGCAGCACCGCTGCCGCTGCCGCAGACCGATGGCTCGAGCGTGGTCGCCGTCGCCTCCGCCACGGTGCTTGTCGCCGAGGATGATGCGGAGGTGCGCGAGGTGACCGCCGAGATGCTGCGCGACGCGGGTTTCCGGGTGCTCGCCGCCGCAGATGGCCGCCAGGCGCTGGCGCTGCTGGAGCGCGGCGAACAGGTCGATGTGCTGTTCAGCGATGTGGTGATGCCCGGCGGGATTTCCGGGCTGGACCTGGCGCGGCTGGCGCGCCGCATGCGGCCTGGCATCGGAGTGCTGCTGGCCTCGGGCTATGCCGCCGAGGCCGTGGGGCGCGATGCGCCGGAATTCGAATTGCTGGCCAAGCCCTATGATCGCAACACTGTCATCCGCCTGATCGCAGAGAAGGCGCAGCGGCACCGCCAGGGCGCCGCCTGACGCGGCATCAGCCGGTGATGGCGGGGAAGCGTTCGGCCATGTCGCTGCCGGTGTAGTGCGGTGTCCAGCCGGTGGTGTCGGTGAAGACGCGCAGCACGGTGAATTGCGGCTCGGTGCCGGCATCGAACCAATGGGTGACGTGCGCGGGCACGCTGATCAGGTCACCCGCAGTGCAATACGCGTCATAGACGCGACCATTCAGATGCAGCACGAAATTGCCCGCGCCGGCGTGGAAATAGCGCACTTCATCCTCGGTGTGGGTGTGTTCCGAGAGGAACTTGGCGCGCATCGCATCCTTTTGCGGGTGCGAGGGATCGAGCTTGATGACATCGGCAGTGCCTGCGCCGGTCTCGCCCATGAAGGCGTCCAAGCGCGGCTTGTAGGCGGCAAGCACGGCATCGGCAGGCGCATCGGCCGAGAGCGGCGCGAGCGGCCAGCGTTCGAAGCGCACGCCGACGGCGCTCAGGGCGGCGGCGATCTGGTCCGGGTTGTCGCTGCGCAGTTCCAGCGCGCCGGTCTTGGCGTCGCGCACGGTCAACAGGCTCATGGCAGGCTCCTTTCGTGCAATTCGCAATCGAGCATGAATTCCAGGGCCTCGAGACGCAACAACGCCTCACCCATTTCGCGGCCCCAGGCATAGACGCCGTGGCCGCGGATCAGATACCCAGGGACTGGTTGGCGGGACGCGGCCCAGATGGCCTGCACCCTGTCCTGCAGCGCGGCAATGTCCTGGTCATTGTCCAGCACGGGGAGCTGCACCGCCGCCTGATGCGTGGCCAAGCCCGGAAATGCCTTCAATAATTCATAGCCGGCCAGGGTGATGCCCGCGCCGGCGCGCCGCGACAGCACGGTCGCCGGCACCGAATGGCCATGCAGGGCCGCGCCGGCTTCGGGGAAATGGCGATAAATGCCGCAATGCAGGCCCGTCTCGGCCGAAGGCCGATGGTTGCTGTCCAGCGCCATGCCCTGGGCATCGACCAGCATCAGCGCCTCGGGCGAGAGCATGCCCTTGTGGAAGCCAGACCGCGTGATCGCGATGCGCCCATCGCCCAGCCGAACCGACAGGTTACCGGCGGTGGCCGGCACCCAGCCGCGCGCATCCATGCGCCGGCCGGCCTCGATGATCGCCTGGGCGGCGGACACGGGAATGCCCGCGTCCATGGTGCGTCAGGCGGCGGGGCGGGTGGGGCTGGGGGCAGCGGCGGGCGTTGCACCCGCGGCGGCGGCCGGCTGTGCTTCGGTGGCCGTCGTGGTCGCGCCCTGCGGGCCGGCGATGTTGCCGGCGGGCGGAGCGGCGGCGGCCGGCTGACCGGCCTGCGCCATCGCCGCGTCCTTCTCTTCATCCTTGATGTTGGCCTTGAAGGACTTGATCCCCTTAGCAAGGTCGCCCATCAGGCCGCTGATCTTGTTGCCGCCAAACAGCAGCAGGATGACCAGCAAGACGACCAGCCAATGCCAGATGCTGAACGAACCCATGGCGATGCCTCGATCCCGAATGTGATTGCGCCCCGGCATGTGCCACCGGAAGCCGATGCGCGCAACCTAGTGTCGAGACCTCGCCGCTGAAACCCCCTGCGATGAAAATCCGACCAAAAGGGGAGAAATAACCATTGCGCTGGGGACATGGTTCGGTCATATCGCCCCCCGTCCGGGCCCCTCTGGCGATGTGGCGGTAGCCCCCCACCCGCGATGTCGGACAACCGCCAGCATCGAGCGCGCGCGGGTCCGCGCCCGCTTCTCAGAGAGAGAGGAAATGGACTGATGGAATTTCTGGTTGCCGAATGGATCGGCAAGCCCGTCTGGATGTGGATGGGCTTCCTCGCGATCGTCGGCGCGCTGCTCGCCTTCGACCTGGGCGTGCTGAACAAGACCGACAAGGAAATGGGAATTTCCGAGTCGTTGTGGCTCTCGGCCTTCTATATCGGCTTCTCCATCGTGTACGGCGCCGCCATCTGGTACGGCTATGACCGCGGCTGGATCACCACCGAAGATGGGCAGCACGCCGGCCTGACCTATTTCACCGGCTTCTTCATCGAAAAAGCGCTGTCGATCGACAACGTCTTCGTGATCAGCCTGATCTTCGGCTATT